>JAKFXV010000285.1 GCA_021731205.1 Nocardioides sp.
GGTCGTGGCCCTGCCCTCTCCGGACGCATCCGCCGGTGGCGCCGACACGGCGTACTCCCCCGAGATCGCCGCCATCATCGATTTCGACGCACCCCCTCCCGGCGAGCGCGGATTGGTGCTGTTCTTCACCGGCCTGTCGGGCAGTGGCAAGTCAACGGTCGCGCGGGCGGTGATGGACACGCTGCTGGAGCAGGGCGCGCGCACCCTCACCAGCCTCGACGGCGACGTCGTACGGCGCAGCCTGAGCGCCGGCCTGACCTTCAGCCGCGAGGACCGCGAGACCAACATCCGACGGATCGGTTGGGTAGCCGCGGAAATCTCGCGCCATGGCGGGGTCGCGGTGTGCAGTCCGATCGCGCCGTTCGACGCCACCCGACAACAGGTGCGCTCGATGGTCGAGGCGGCCGGCGGCGACTTCGTGCTCATCCACATCGCCACACCGTTGGCGGAGTGCGAGCGCCGCGACCGCAAGGGGCTCTACGCCAAGGCCCGCCGCGGCGAGATCCCCGACTTCACCGGCATCAGCTCGCCGTACGAAGAGCCAGATGACGCGGCCGTGCGGATCGACACCACGGGGCGGAGCATCGCGTCGTGCCGCGACGAGGTGCTGGAGTTTCTGAGACAAACTCACGCAATTCAGTAGACTAACCCTGTCAGCGCCGCGCGCCCTCTGCCGCGACGGCAATACCGGTGCTCGTGATGCGAAGGGTTGCGCATGGGGGATCTGATCACCGTCTCGTTCTTCTCGATCCTGGTTGCCGGCTTCGTGGTGGGGATCGTGGTCGGAATGACCGGCATGGGCGGTGGCGCGCTGATGACCCCCGCGCTGGTGCTGTTGGGCGTCGGTGAGACCGCCACGGTGATCACCGCAGATCTGACTGCCGCCGCGATCTACAAGACCGGCGGCGCGGTCGTGCATCATCGCGAAGGCTCGCCCAATCTCGCGCTGGCGAAATGGCTGATGCTGGGCTCGATCCCGATGGCGCTGCTCGGCCCCTATCTCGTGTCGTGGTTCACCGACTCCGAAGACCTCGACCGAGTGCTCAAGTTGTGGCTGGGCTTCGCGCTGCTGCTGGCGGCTGCGACGTACGCCTTCCGGATCTATCTCAACCTGCGCCAGCGCAAGCACGGCACCGGCGGCGCATCGTCCGACCCGATCATCCGGCCGGTTCCCACTCTGCTGGTCGGTGCGCTGGGCGGGCTGCTCGTCGGGATCACCAGCGTCGGCTCGGGTTCGGTGATCATGATCGCGCTGCTCATGCTGTATCCCGCGCTGTCGCCGGTGAAGCTGGTCGGCACCGACCTGGTCCAGGCGGTTCCGCTCGTCCTCGCCGCGGCGATCTCGAACATCACCCTGCACGGCCTCGACTGGAGCATCTTGATCCCGCTCGTGATCGGCTCGGTGCCGGGCACGATCCTCGGCAGCCGGATCGCCCCTCGCGTACGCCAGTCGATCATCCGTCGGGCGATCGTGATCGTGTTGACGATGTCGGGGGTGGCGCTGCTCGACAAGGCCGGCTGGGCCCCACTCGGCGCCGGCGAGGACGAGACGTACCCCCTGCTCGTCGCCGGCGTCGGCGCCGCGATGCTGGTGCTGGTCCCGTTGATCTGGGGGTTGATCCGCCGTTCGGAGGGCCTGCCCATGCGTGGCGCGCCGTCGGTGGAGGAGCTCGACCTGGCCGAACCGAGTCCACCCGCTCCCCGGGAGTCGTGAGTCCGATCACGTTGCCGGACCGGTTCAACCATAATTCCGTGGCCGCGTACGACTGCCGATAACATGTTTGTGCTCCCGATGAGAGGCAACCACACCCGATGACTGCTCCACCGACGCATGCGGATTATCAGCTGAGCCAGCTCGATCAGCTCGAGGCCGAGTCGATCCACATCTTCCGCGAAGTCGCTGCAGAGTTCGAGAAGCCGGTGCTGATGTTCTCCGGCGGCAAGGACTCCATCGTCATGCTCCGGCTGGCCGAGAAGGCCTTCTACCCGGCGAAGATCCCGTTCCCGGTGCTGCAGGTCGACACCGGCTACGACTTCCCGGAGGTGCTCGCCTGTCGCGACTCCTGGGTCAGTCGGCTCGGGTTGAAACTGATCGTGGCCAGTGTCGAGCAGGCCATCGCCGACGGCATCGTGATCGACGACGGCAAGACCAGCCGCAATCGGCTGCAGATCGGCACCTTGCTCCATGCCCTCGAGGAGGGTGCGTTCACCGCCGCCTTCGGAGGCGGCCGCCGCGACGAGGAGAAGGCCCGCGCCAAGGAGCGCGTCTACTCCCACCGCGACGAGTTCGGCCAGTGGGACCCGAAGAACCAACGACCCGAGCTGTGGAGCCTCTACAACGGCAAGCTCCACGAGGGCGAGCACATGCGGATCTTCCCGCTGTCCAACTGGACCGAGCTCGACGTGTGGCACTACCTCGGCCAGGAGGGCATCGAGATCCCGACGATCTACTACGCCCACCAGCGCCGAGTGTTCAGCCGCGGCGGCATGTGGATGACCGAATCCGACTTCAACCCTTGCCGCGACGGCGAGGTCGTGATCGAGAAGACGGTGCGGTTCCGCACCGTGGGCGACCTGACCTTGACCGGTGCCGTCGAGTCCGAGGCGGCCACCATCTCCGAGATCATCGACGAGATCGCGATCGCCCGGGTGACCGAGCGCGGCGCGACCCGCGGCGACGACAAGTTCTCCGAAGCCGCCATGGAAGACCGCAAGAAGGAAGGCTACTTCTGATGAGCGCCACCCCGGCCGCGGGCATCGTGCCCACCACGGGCTCGATGGACCTGCTGCGGTTCGCCACCGCCGGCTCCGTGGACGACGGCAAGTCGACCCTGATCGGTCGGCTGCTGCTGGACTCCAAGGCGATCTTCGAGGACCAGTTGGAGTCGGTCGAAGCGACCAGTTCCTCCAAGGGCTACGACTACGTCGACCTCGCGCTGTTGACCGACGGGCTCCGCTCGGAGCGCGAACAGGGCATCACCATCGACGTTGCCTACCGCTACTTCGCCACCCCGACCCGCAAGTTCATCATCGCCGACACTCCGGGGCACATTCAGTACACCCGCAACATGGTCACCGGCGCCTCCACCGCCGATCTCGGGCTGGTGCTCGTCGACGCCCGCAACGGGCTCACCGAGCAGTCGCGCCGGCACGCCGTACTCCTCTCGCTGCTGCGGGTGCCCCACCTCGTGCTCGCGGTCAACAAAATGGATCTGGTCGGGTGGTCCCAAGAGGTCTACGAGCGGATCCACAACGAGTTCACGCAGTTTGCGACCAAGCTCAACGTGCCCGATCTCGAGGTCATCCCGATCTCGGCGCTCGAAGGCGACAACGTCGTCGAGCGGAGCGTCAATACGCCGTGGTATCACGGGCCGACGCTGATGCATCACCTCGAGCACGTGCACGTAGCGTCCGACCGCGACCTGGTCGACACCCGCTTCCCGGTGCAATACGTCATCCGGCCGAAGTCTGATGAGCATCACGACTATCGCGGGTACGCCGGCCAGATCGCCGGCGGGGTGCTCAAGAAGGGCGACGAGGTCGTCGTACTCCCCAGTGGGATGACCTCGACGATCGAAGGCATCGACCTGTTCAACGTCGAGATCGACGAGGCGTTCCCGCCGATGTCGGTGACGGTGCGGCTGGCCGACGACGTCGACGTGTCGCGCGGCGACATGATCGCGCGGGTCAACAACGCGCCCAAGCCGGCTCAGGACATCGACGCGATGGTGTGTTGGATGATCAACGAGCCGATGCGGCCGCGTCAGAAGCTCGCGATCAAGCACACCACTCGGATGGGACGAGTGCTGGTCAAGGACATTCAGTACCGCCTCGACGTCAACACCCTGCACCGGGATCAAGACACCAAGGAGCTGGGGCTCAACGAGATCGGCCGAGTGCAGCTGCGATGCACGGTGCCCCTGCTGTGTGATCCCTACGCCAAGAACCGGACCACCGGCTCCTTCGTGCTGATCGACGAGGCCACCGGAGTCACCGTCGGCGCCGGCATGATCAACTCAGGCAGCTAAACCGCCGACCCGTCACGGCTCTCGCTGACGCGCAAACCGCCGACCCGTCACTCATGTGCCCACATTTGCGGCGTGTCGGCACGCGATTGACGGGTCAGTGAACGTTAGAGGGCGTGTGCGCGGCGGCCCTTGGAGGCGGCCGGGACCACAGGGGCAGAAACACCATGCACCGTCGGGACGGCTTCCGTGCGAACCTGCCCGGGCACTGAAACCTCAGATGGGGGCTCAGCAGACTTGCGAGCGTCGAGCAGCGATTGGGTCGCGAGCTCGCGCCGACCGTTGAGTCGGTAACCCGCTGTGCCCCACACAGCCGCGATCACGATCGAGAGCACGCACCAGCCGGCGATGATTGCCAGCACCATACGAACGCCGTCAATGAGTTCCATCTGCTTACCAGGCCTTTCCATCGGCCCCCCACATCGTTGAGACCTCCGGCGTTGGAGTTCATGACGGGGAAACGCGAGAAAAGGTTCGGCAGATTCGCAGCGTCTCTTGAGCGCCACCCGCGGGGACTCGCGGCCCGACCCCTTCGACCCGTCAATCGGGGCCCGACACGCCGCAAATGTGGGCACATGAGTGACGGGTCGGCGGTTGGCGCGGTGGCGCGTTAGGACGGGTTGAGGCGGTGCTCGTCGGGGCGGAACAGGCCGAGGCCG
>JAKFXV010000287.1 GCA_021731205.1 Nocardioides sp.
ACCTGGCGCTGCTGGGTGACCTGACGTTCCTCCACGACAGCACCGGGCTGATCCTGGGGCCGGCCGAACAGCGTCCGGACCTCACCATCGTGGTCGTCAACGACGACGGCGGGTCGATCTTCGCCACGCTGGAACAGGGCGCGCCGGCGTACTCCGAGCGTTACGAGAAGTTGTTCGGGACCCCGCACGGCGCGGATCTGGCCAGCCTCTGCGCGGCAACGCGCACGCCGCACTGGCCGGTGACCTCGCTGCCCGAACTGCGTCAGGCCCTCGCCAACCCCAACGGCGGCATCGAGGTGGTCGAGGTGAAGGTACGCCGGGACAACCGGCGCGAGCTCGACGCGCGGATCAAGGCGCTGGCCGAGGCGCTGCCTCCGGGGTGAACCGGATGGGGAAGCGGACGGCGCCGGTGTTGCCGGAGACGGGCAGCCACTCTCCGGGTCCGTCCGGCTCGGCATCGAGCATCCGGCGCGCAAGCAGCGGCAGCGCGATGGCCATGTCGGTGCGCGCGACGAAGTGCCCGAGGCAGTGGTGCACGCCGCTGCCGAACCCCAGATGCGGGGTGCGCAACTGGGTGATGTCGAAGGCCGGGTCCGGGGTCGCCCGCGGGTCGGTGCCGGCCGCGTGGGAGAGCACCTGGACGATCGAACCGCGAGCCAGCCGAAGGCCGTGGAAGGTGAGGTCCTCGGTCGCCTCCCGGGTGATCCACGTGACCGTCGGGTTGACCCGCATCACCTCCTCGACCGCCTGCGCGCCGAGGTCGGGGCGCTTCCCCAGCAGGCGCCACTGGTCGGGGTGTCGGAGCAGGGTCTGCAGCGCCAGCCCGAGCTGGTTGCGGGTCGTCTCCATGCCCGCGAAGGCCAAGAAGACCAGGCCGACACTCAGCTCGCGTCTGCTCAGCCGGTCCTCGCTCGCATGGGCCTGGATCAACGTGGTGATCAGGTCGTCCCGCGGTGTCGTGAGGCGGTCCTCGATCTGTGCGTCGAGGTAGCCCTCCAGGCCGGCCAAGGCCGCCTCGATCAGGGGGAGGTCGCGCCGGATCTCGATGCCGAAGGACTTGCCGAGGTCGTCTGCCCAGTGCGCGATCCGCGGCCAATCCTCCTCGGGCAGGCCGAGCAGGACGCAGATGATGCGCGCGGCATACGGCTCGGCGAAGTCCGCAACGAACTCCACCCGACCTGAGGAGGCGAAGCCGTCGATCAACTCGTTGGCCAAGGCCTGGAAGCGCGGCGCCAGGGCCGCGATGGTCTTGTTGCGGAAGGCCGGTTGCAGCAGCCGGCGCAGCCGGGCGTGGTCGTCTCCTTCGAGGCTCAGCAGGGTTTCCCCCCACCAGTGCGAGAACGGGCCGGACTCGATGCCGTTCTGGGCCGGCCAGCGGGCGTTGCCCTGCCGGAACCGGCGGTCCTTCAGCAGCTCGGAAGCCTCCGCATGCCGGAGGACGGCGTACCCATAGCTGGTCTCGACCCACCAGCGCTGCTCGCGGGTCTCGTGGACAACCGGGCCGGTGACGTCGAAGCCGGGATCGGCCAGTGCGAAGAACTCGCTCATCCGACCTCGTCCGAGCCGCGGACCAGCCGGACCTCCCAGGCCTCCAGGCGCTCGTCGTACATCCTGGTGCCGTCGGCGGTGAAGCCGTTGCGTGCATAGAAGGCGTGCGCCCGGGGGTTGTGTTCCAAGACCCACACCGAGCAGGGCGCGTCCCCGATCGCGGCATCCAGGAGGGCCTGTCCGACGCCGGCACCGTGCCAGGCTGAGCGGACGTAGATGGCGTAGAGCTGCAGCCCGAACGATCCGGGCTCGACGATGTCCGGCCCGGCGCTCGCGAACCCGACCAGTTCGCCGTCTGGAGACTCGGCCAGCCACCGCGGCGCCAGCGCCAGTTGCTCCCGCCAGGCCGCTACCCATCGGTCGCGGTCGGCCAGCACCCGCTCCAGCGGTCCGGGCGGGATCAGCCCCTGGTAGGACTCCGCCCAGCTGGCGAGGTGCATGTCGGCTCCGGGTTCGGCGTCCTCGGGCCGGGCCAGCCGCAGTGCGAAGCCGGTCATGACAGGAGCGTACGCAGCGCCAGTGCGGCGATCAGGATGCTCGACAGCACGCCCAGGTTGCGCCGACCTCGATCCGAGGTGACGACGCGGGCGAGGGCTGCGCCCCCCGCCGCCAGCGTGAGCTGCCACGAAGCGGACGCCAGGAAGGCTGCCGTCACGAACAGCACTCCTTGGGCCGGCCCGGACACCAGCTCGTTGTTGCCGAGGACGACGGCGGCGAAGTAGACGACGGTGGCCGGGTTGACGGCAGTGATCGCGACGAACAGGGCGAAGGCGGCGCGCGGCGTCATCGGCGCGGACTCACGGGCGCGCTCCGGACGGGGGCGCAGTGCCCGCCACAGCGTGACCGCCGCGATCAGCAGCAAGATCACCGCCGAGACGATCCGAAGTGGGGTGGCGACCGGTCCGATCAGGGAGGTGAGCGCGGCACCGCCGAGCACCGCGGTGGCGGCGTACACCCCGTCGACGGTGGCAACGCCCAGCCCGGCTGCCGCCCCGACCCGCAACGAGGTCCGAGCCGTCAGCGTCACCAGGAACGTTGCGATGGCACCCACCGGGATCGCGATCGCCCAGCCGGTGATGAGGCCGGCGACGGCTACGTCGAAGACTCCTGGGTGGAGGAGGCCGGCCTCGGACCCGGAGTCGAACATGGGGCGATTGTTCCGGTCGCCCGGAACTCCCCGCCACCCGATAAACCCTGTCTGACCGGAGGTCCGCTACTAGGGTGGCTCGGGTGCGGATCACGAAGTTCGGCCACGCCTGCGTCCGGATCGAGCGCGACGCCCGCGCGCTGGTGATCGACCCCGGCAACCAGACCGAGCCGGAGGCCGTGGACGGCGCTCACGGCGTGCTGGTGACCCACGAGCACGCCGACCATTGGGACGCGGAGCTGCTGCGACGCACGGATGCGCCGATCTTCACGATTGGGGCCGTGGCCGACGAGCTGGTCCGACAGGCACCCGACCTGGCCGAGCGGATCGTGCGGATCGAACAGCCGGCCGATCTGGGCGCGCGGTTCGAGCAGGTCTTCGAGGGAGCGCTCTCGGTGCGGGCGGTCGGCGTACAGCATGCCGTGATCCACCCGGAGTTCCCGGCGCTCGCCAACTCCGGCTATCTGGTCACCGGCGGTGGGACCACGTTGTTCCATCCTGGCGACTCGCTCACCCACCCGGGCGTCGGAGTCGACGTCTTGTGCGTGCCGGTCTCGGCGCCGTGGCTCAAGGCGTCGGAGGCGGTCGACTTCGCCCGGACCGTCCGAGCGCCCCGCAACCTGGCGATCCACGACCGGGTCTATTCCGAGTTCGGGCTCGGCATCATGGACGGCCACTTCGCACGGTTCCTGCCCGCCCTCGGCCTGGACTACGTCCGACTCACCGAAGGAGCCGACCTGTGACCGTCCGCCGACTCCGCCCGGCCCGGCTCGTGGCGCTGGGCGCGGCGGCGACCCTGCTCGTGACGGGTCTGGTGTCCGCGAGCAGCGGTGCCGCGCCGCCCTCGGCCTCGACCCCGCCCGAGCCGACCCCGCGAGCGAAGGTGGTGCACTCGATCGGCGGGTGCCAGATCTTCCCCGACGACAACTGGTGGAACACCCCGATCAAGGATCGCCCGGTGTCGAGGAAGTCCAAGCGGATCATTCGCGCGCAGGCGGCCGGGCACCAGATCCATCTCGATCTCGGCGTCGCCGAGGAGTACTACGGCATCCCGATCAACGTGGTGCCTGAAGGTCAGCCGACCCTGCCTCTGCAGTTCGGTGTCGACGGCGAGAACTACGGCGACGAGAGCGACCGGGGTCCGGTGGCCATCCCGGCCAACGCGCGGATCGAGGGGTGGTCGACCGGCGATCCTGATCCCGACTCGGGCGATCGGCACGTGATCGCCGTACAGCGTGGGACGTGCGAGCTCACCGAGTTGTACGCCGCCGAGCGGGTGCGCGACGGCGGCGGGGATGTCGTGGCGTGGCGTGCGGCGGCCGCGGCGCGGTGGGACTTGAGCTCCAACCGCCTGCGTCCGAAGTACTGGACCTCGGCGGACGCGGCGGGCCTCCCGATCCTGCCCGGACTGTTGACCTACGAAGAGGCGGCCAGCGGTCGGATCACTCATGCGTTGCGGTTCACGCTGCCGCGGGCTCGCGCGGCCTTCGTGAAGCCGGCGCGGCACTGCGGCCCGAACCGCGGCAAGCAGTATCCCGCCTACGGCATGCGGTTCCGGCTGCGGAAGGGCTTCGACGCGACGCGCTACCGGGGTCCGGCCCGCGCCATCGTGAAGGCGATGAAGCGCTATGGCCTGATGTACGCCGACCAGGGTTCGGCGATGTATGTCACCGGCACCGCGGACCCACGGTGGGCCAAGACCCTCGATCAGTTCCGCAACAAGCCGGTCGACGGCAAGAACTTCCGCGTCGTCAAGACCGGTAAGGCCACCGTCTGCCGCTGAGGCTGGCCGCTCGCGTCGGTCACTGACCCAGGCGACGCAGCGCCGCCTGGGCGGCGTACCAGCCACTCATGCCGTGGACTCCACCTCCGGGTGGGGTGGAGGAGGAGCAGAGGAACAGCCGCTGGTCGGGCGTGGTGTAGGGATTGGGTCGTACGGCGGGCCGGGTCAGCAGTTGGCGCAGGTCCTGGACGCCGCCGTTGATGT
>JAKFXV010000187.1 GCA_021731205.1 Nocardioides sp.
CCAGTCGTACGGGCTGAGGTCGAGGGCCAGGTTCTTGGCCGAGACCAGCCCACCCGGACCGTTGCCGCGGTAGACCCTGAGCTTGTTCCCGACGCGGGCCAAGGCGTCAGGGGCGCCATCGGTGTCCCAGCGGCCGATACCGAAGTAGTGATCAACAGCGATCGCGCTCGCCGCTGCATAGCTCACGCCGATTCCGGAGCTCCCGCGACCCGGGTAGATCCGCATGCCCTGCCCTGCGGGTTGACCCATCAGGTCGGGGTACCCGTCACCGGTCATGTCCCCCACGGCGGCCAGGTGAGCAACCGCGCCGAAGCCAACCCCGATAGTGACGGGTGCCGCGAAGCGCGCCGCGCCGTTACCCCGACGCAGCTCCAGCGCGCCGGTGGCGGCGTTCCTCGTCACCAGGTCTCCGAACCGGTCACCGTCCCAGTCACCCACGTTGAGGACGAGATTCGCGGAGGCCAGGTTGATCCCGGTGGGGATCGGTCGGCTGGCGTGATAGGTCATCCGGCCGGGGACGACCACCAGCTTGTCACCGGAGCGGGCGACTAGATCCGGCGCGCCCGAGCTGGACAGTTGCCCCGGGCTGGAGATGTCGGTCAGACCCTTCAGATGCTTCAGCGGCCCGATCAGGTGGCCGAAGGAGCCGTTCCCCCGACCGGGCAGGAGGTAGCCCTTGCCCTTGGCGCCGGTTCGTAGCAGCAGGTCGGCGCGGCCGTCGCGGGTGTAGTCCCCGAAGCCGGCGATCGTGTCGATGCTGGCGTAGTTCCCCGAGATCTGGGTGCGCTCGGACAACGTGCCGCCCCGGTGGACGAACAGCCGTCCGGTCGCGTCTCGCCCAACCAGATCGGGACGAGCGTCGCCGGTCACATCACCGACCCCGGCGAGCAGGTCGTACCCGGCGAGGGTTTGCGGTAGCACGCGTTTGACCAACCGGCCCTTGCCGCGGCCCAGGTAGGCGATCAGCCTGTCGTCGCTGCGACGCACCCCGACGAGGTCGTTTCGGCCGTCCCGGTTGAGATCTCCCGCGCCGGTGATCAGGTCCACCCGCTTGAACGCCCTCGTCGCCTCGATGCCCTTGCCGAACCTCCCCTGCCCGACTCCCGGATAGACGCGGGCGACGCCCTTGGCCGAGCGAGCGACCAGATCTGCCTTCCCGTCACCGGTCAGGTCGGGAGATGCGACCACGGCGGTCATCTGGGACCAGCCCGACCCCTTGGCCTTCGGCGCCTTGAATCGGTTGAGTCCTCCGGTCGCGACGATGAAAGCCAACTTGTCGCTCGCTCGTCGAACCACGATGTCCGGGTGATCGGAGCGGATCAGGTCACCGTCGAGCTGCCGGCCTCCCCAGCCGACCTGTGCCTGGTCGGCCAGCGCTCGGATCGTGCCGAGCTTGGCGTACAGGTTCTTCCCGGGGCACGCCGTCGCGGCAGCGTCGCGGTGCCCGTTGATCGCCGGGAAGGTGCGTTTGCCGACCTGCTGGGCGGTTGCGAGCGGGTCGACGCCATGCAGCGAGAGCTTCCAGGCGAAGAGCCTGCCGTACGCCTGGAGCAGCGCCGTAGAGGGTTGAGCGGTCTCGAAGTTGCCGATCGCCGCCGCGGCGAAGGAGTAGTCGTTGAAGTTCAGGGTGTGGGCTCCCACGACCGGCCGGTCGACGCCACCCGCGCGGCCCTCCCAGATCCGGCCGAACCGATCGATCAGGAAGTTGTAGCCGACGTCGCTCCACCCGCGGGAACGGGTGTGGTACGCGTAGATGCTGCGGATGATGCCCGGCACTTCCGAGCGGGTGTAGTCGTTGGCGTTCACCGTGTGGTGGACGAAGCCCGCGTGTACCTCGTAGTAGCGCAGCGAGGATGCCTGCCTCATCGACTCGTCGGCACCCCACTGGGCGCGCGAGTAGATGGTGGGCTTAGGGGTGGTGCCGCCCGCCGTGAGCGCAAGTCGCTGGGTGGTTCCGGACGCGTCGGTTGCCGACAGTTCGGCTCCGCCGGAGGCGCCCAGGCGCCCCCTGTCGAGTGCTGCGGTGTCGAATGCTGCGGTGTCGAATACTGCGGTGTCGAATACTGCGGTGTCGATCTCGGGGGCCTGGGGCACCAGCCCCTCCGACTCACCGGGCGTGATCACCGCCAGCGTGAGGTCCTGGGGGACCTCGGCTCCGGCATTGACGACGCTGACCTGAACCTGGTCGACGTTGCCGACGAGCAGGGGATCGGTGCCCGGGCGCGCGGCCCTCCCTTCGGCACTGTCCGGATCCGGCCCGTGCTCCTCGTGGTACTCCAGGTCGGTCCAGGCCGACCAGGCGTCCCCCGTACGGGTGCGTGCGCGGAGGCTGATCTCGTCGTCCGCGATCGAGGCTTCGGAGCTCCAGGTGACGCCGACGGCGCCGTACCCCTCCACCTGCTGCGGCTCACTGACGACGCGCTCGCCTTGGGCCGGCTCAGCCAGCGCGATCTCTGCCACCTCTGGCTCGACGACTCCCCCCTCCACCGCCGAGGCGTCACCAGATCCGGTCGACGCGTCAACAAATCCCGGCGAGGCGTCACTTTCTGAGACCACTTCCAAGGAGATGACGGAGGTCGCGGGAGCAAGAACCGCGAAGACGGCTCCGAGCGCCAGTGCCTGTTGACAGGCAGCAACGAACCGGGTCTTGCCGAGGTGCATGAACGAGCTCCAGGTGTGGGGGAAGGTCACACGAGTAACAAGTTTCACATTCGCAACAGGGGTCCCCGCAAGGTTTCGCGAGTAACTACAAGCCTGTAATTGCCCCGAGGCGCTCGGCGCCGGATCGGCGATGTCAAGCCAACGCGCCGATCAGATGTCGGCGCCGAGGTCCTCGTCCAGCTGTTCGTCCTCGGGAGTGTCCGGCTCCTCGTCGTACTTGAGGTAGCGGATGCCCGGGCCCACGGGTCCGTCGTACCCCAGACGGCCTTGTTCCAGCACGATCAACCGATCACACATCTTGCGGACGGAACCGGCCGCGTGACTGACGTAGACGAGGGTTCTGCCGCTGTCGCGGATCTCCTGCATCCGTTCCAAGCACTTGCGCTTGAACGGCCGGTCGCCCACAGCGAGCACTTCGTCGGCGAGGAAGATGTCCGAGTCCACGTGAATGGCAACCGCGAAACCCAGTCTCGCGAACATCCCGGAGCTGTAGTGCCCAACCGGGCTGTCCAGGTGTTTGCCGACGTCGGCGAACTCGACGATCGCATCGAACTTGCGATTCGTCTCGGCTTCGGTCATGCCGAGCACAGCTGCATTGAGGTAGATGTTGTCCCGCCCGCTGAGCTGAGGGTGGAAGCCCGCGCCGGTGGCGATCAGCCCGGCGATCCGCCCCCGGGTCCGCACCGACCCGGCATCGGGCCGCATGATGCCGTTGATCAGCTTCAGCAACGTCGACTTGCCGGACCCGTTGAGCCCCATCAGCCCCAACGACTCCCCCTGTTGCACGCTGAAGGACACGTCGTTGACCGCGAGGAAGCTGTCGGAGATGTCTCGCCCCTTCGCCATGGCGACGGTCATCTGCTTGAGCGTGCGCTGATAGCGCAGGGTGAAACTCTTCGAGGCGTGCTCGACGACGATGGACTCGGTCACTACAGCCGCTCCGGCATTCTGTTCTCCAGCCGGGAGAACACCACCTGGCCGATCACCATCAGCACCACGCTGACGAGGAGGGCGATCGCTCCGCGCGTGAACAAGTGGTCGGGCATGTGCTCGGCGATCGTCGCTGTCGGATCGGACGTCGTGCCCACCCAGAAGCACCGCTGGAGGAGGAGGACGGCCTCGGTGACCGGGTTGGCCAGGTAGACCTCGATCCAGCGCTCGCTCAGGCCGCTGTCGGCGACGTAGCTGAAGGGATACATCATCGGCACCCCGAAGCGAACGAAGTTCGTCATCACGTTCACCACGTTGCCGACATCACGCAAGAAGACGTTGGCGGCACTGAACATCAGGGCTCCGGCCGTCCCGAGTGCCATCGAGATCATCAGCCCCAGGGCACCGGCCAGAACTCCGACCAGATCCGGTGACCACCCGCTGAACGCGCACGCGATGAGCAAGATCACCAGCTGGGGTCCGATGTGGAAAGCGGAGACGAGCATCGAGGCGACCGGGAACATCTCGCGCGGGACCGCCATCTTCTGGACGATCTGCCGGTTGCGGACGATGGACCTCGTCCCAGCGTTCAAGGTCTCGGTGAAGAAGTGCACGATGATCAGACCGGTGAACAGGTGGATCGCAAAGGTCTCGATACCGTCCCCGCGCTTCATCACGATGCCGAACACCACGTAGAAGATGAAGAACTGAGAGAGCGGGTTGATGTAGGACCAAACGAGGCCGAGGAACGACTCCTGATATCGCGCGCTGATCTCACGCTTCACCAACAGGCGGAGCAGGTAGCGGCGCCGGAACACTTCCAGCAGCCCGCTCGTGGCCGCCGGCGAAACCAGCGGCAAGGTCCCCGCAGGTCCGCTGGTAGCGGCCGCGGCGTCAGTCATCGGGGCCCTCCGGCGCCCGCCACGGCGCGAAGGTGCGCTCCCAGCGCTCCGGGGAGGTGATCTCGGGCAGGGCCTCACGATACTCGCTGGCCAACCGGGGCCACTCGCGGTGCAGCCGCTGGTGGATTTCGATCGTACGCCGAAGCAAGTCGCGGTAGTGCTCAGGATCGCGCT
>JAKFXV010000188.1 GCA_021731205.1 Nocardioides sp.
AGGGTCCCCCGCGACACCAGGGCCGAGGTGCCATCGGGGAAGACGTCACACACCTTCACCGACAGCGAGGCCAACGGCTGGTCCGCAGACACCCGGAGCCGGGCCACGGGATGGCCGACCACAGGCGACCGGGGCGGCTCGAGATCCCACGTCAACGACCGGGCATCGTCGGGGGCCTGGTCGCCCGACTGCCCCCACGGCAGGTGGCCTGCGCAGTCGATCCACGCGGCCACGCCGACGTCGGGCCGGCACGACAACGAGCGAGGCCCGGCCAGGGCCGAAGCCTCGAGCCGAGTCGGCGGAACCGACGGGAGCCGCAGCCATCGGCCCTCGTGCAGGTCGAGGTCCACCTCGGGCCGCGTCGAGCGACGCACGAACACATCGCAGCCGTCGGCCCCGGGCGCCGGCCCCGTGCCGCGCAGCCACGCATCGAACCAGCCGGCGAGCTCAGTCTCCAGGTGAACCCGCGGCCCCGGCATCGCCGTCGTCGCGTCCGCGTGCGCCCACGGCCCGGCCAGCAGCCGATGTGGTACGCCGGCCGAAGCAAGCGCCTCGACCGTCCGGAACGAGTTGTTGCGGTAGCCGTCGGCCCACCCGGCGATGATCAGCACCGGGCATTCGATCCGGTCATAGCCGGTCGTCGTGCCGCCCAGCCTCAGCGACCCATGATCCCAATAGGGTCCGTGCCGGTTCTCCCGCAACCAGGTCAGGATCCACGGCTCATTGGTCGCGAGCCGTCGCCGCCACTCGGCCTTCCATTCGGCGCCCCACACCGCGGGCACGGGTGGCAGCACGTTCATCGGCGTCATGTAGTGGCAGTAGTCGACCAGATCGACCAGCTTGCGAGCCCCACCCCGCCAGTGCACGTCGTCGGTCCACCGGTCGTCGGTGGCATAGATCGCGCAGATCGCCTTGAGCGCGGGCGGCCGTTCGCAGGCCACCTGCAGCGAGTTGAACCCGGAGTACGACGTCCCCCACATGCCGACGCTCCCGGTGCACCAGTCCTGCGCGGCCAGCCAGGCGATCGCCTCGGCGAGATCGCGTTGTTCAGCGGGCTGGTACTCATCGACCGCGTCACCTGACGACGAGCCGGTGCCGCGCACGTCGATCCGCGCCACGGCATAGCGGTGGTTCTCGCACAGGCTGCGATAGCTCTCGGCGTACGACGACGTCAGGTCGTCCTTGCGGTAGGGCAGCGCCTCGATCAGGCACGGCTGCGGTCCCAGCGCAGGTTCGGGGAGGTAGAGCGTGGCGGCCAGGAACTGTCCATCCGACAGGGGGATGCGGGCCTCGCGCTCGATCATCGAGCCGTCCGGGCCGCCGACAACAGGTCCCAGATCTCGGGGGAGTGGATCGAGGGTGACGAGTTCCCGGAGCGTCCGACGATCGTCTCGGCACCGAACATCGAGTTCAGGACGGCCTCCTCAGTGGCTTCCACCACGGCACTGAACAGCGGGTCGAGGGCGCGTCCCGCGACGAGCCCACCGATCGGTCGCGCCGGCTCGGGCAAGCCCGACCGATCGATGCGGTACGTGGTGCTGAAACCCATGAAGATCTCACCGCTGCCGTGATGGGCCACCGACCCGGTGCGAGCCAGGCCCAGACCCACCCGACGGGCCAGGCGGGCGCAGCCCGCTCCATCGACCGGCGCGTCCGTGACCACGATGCCGATGCACGAACCGGCAGGACGTGGAGGCCCGCTCGGCGCCGAGCGCAGCAGCCGCCCCAACGGCACCCCGGCCACGATGCAGTCATCGCGCTCACCGAAGTTCGTCATCAACAGCACGGCAACGGTGTGACCGCTCGGAGTGACTCGTGACGACGTGCCGATCCCGCCCTTGAAACCCAGGCACGACATGCCGGTCCCCGAGCCGACGGCACCCTCGGCCGGCGGTTGCGACGACCCACGCGAGGCGAGTGCGGCCCGCCAGGCGGCGACGACATCGTCGTGTTCGGTCTGCATGCGCCGCGCGTCGTTGAGCCAGGAGTCGTCACACTCGGCGACCACCGGGATCACGAAGTCGACGGCGGAGCTCGGGTTGTGCTCCAGCTCGATCCTGCAGGCGGAGTCGTAGACCCGCCCCAACTGCAACGTTGACGTCAGATAGACCGGCGTCTCGGCCGAGCCCCACTCGGCGGCCGTGATGAAGCCGGTGCACTCGCCGGCACCGTTGAGCACTGCCCCGCCGGCGGCGACCGGTCGGTCGAAGGCATCCTCGGCTAGGACCAGGCAGGTGACTCCGGTGCGTGCGATCCCACGTCCGTCCGGGGGATCGGGCTCGTCCCTCCGGATGGTCGTGTGGCCCAGTCCGACGCCCGCCACGTCGAGCACCGAGTTCGTCGCCCCGGTCGGCAGATCGCCGACCACGATCCCCAACTCCCGCACCCGTGGCATGCCGGACATCTTGGTGCATGCTGTCTCGGTGAGCATCCCCGTGGTCTGGTCCGCCGAGACCCGGCTGCACGACCCACGGCACGAGGTCTGGGTAGGCGTTGCGACACCGGCCACGGAGATCTCGAGCCGGGTCGACGCCATCCTCGAGGCCCTCACGTCCCGCCGAACCGTCCCCGCCGAGCCACACGACGACCAGGTGCTCCACGAGGTCCACAGACCCGACTTCGTGGCCCATCTCGCCTCGGTGCACCGTGACTGGCTCGCCGGACCGTACGCCGATCTGGTCGGGCAGGGCCACGTCGTGCCGTACTTCTTCCCCACCCCGGCGCTCACCCAGGGGATGTCTCCGAGTCCGGCGACAGCGGTGCATGCCCGGGCGGGCGCCTACTGCTACGACACGATGACGCTGGTGGGGCCGGGCACCTGGGAGGCGGCCCGTGCCGCCGTCGACTGTGCCCAGACCGCGGCCGATCTGGTGCTGGCCGGCGAGCCGACGGCGTACGCCTTGTGTCGACCGCCCGGGCACCACGCCCCCCGATCGGGGTACGGCGGGTCGTGCTACCTCAACAACGCGGCCGTCGCAGCCGTCGCCCTCCGCGCAGGGGGCCACGAGCGGGTGGGTGTGATCGACATCGACGCGCACCACGGCAACGGCACCCAGGCGATCTTCTGGGACCGCGCGGACGTGTGCTACGGATCGGTGCACGTCGACCCGGGTGCCGGGTGGTTCCCGCACGTCTTCGGGTACGCCGACGAACGCGGCGGTGCCGACGCCCGCGGCGCCAATCTCAACCTGCCTCTGCCAGAGGGGACGGGCGACGCCGAGTGGCTCTCGGCCTTGGCACGGCTGGCCGACTGGGTCCGCGAGGGCGGTTGCTCGGCGCTGGTCGTCTCACTAGGTGTCGACGCGGGGGCGGAGGATCCCGAGAGCCCTCTCCTCGTCACTGCAGACGGGTTCGAAGCGGCTGGGGGGCTCCTCGGCGGCCTGGGCCTGCCCTCCGTGCTGGTGCAGGAGGGCGGCTATCACCTACCAAGCCTCGGAGGTTCGGTCGCCGCCTACCTGCGCGGGCACGAAGCCGGCTGAGTCAGAACTCGTGGTGCAGGGGGTAGTCAGCTCGGCCCTTGGGGAGCAGCTTGACAGCGAGGATCTGGTGCAGCTGCACGGTGTTGCGTTCGAAGCCCAGCCGTGACCCGGCGACGAACAGTCCCCAGATCCGAGCGATCGGTTCACCGACCTCCTCGACGCACGCGTCCCATTGGTCGACCAGGTTGCGTGACCACTGAGCGCAGGTGAGCGCATAGTGCTCGCGGAGATTCTCCGTGTGCCGCACCTCGAAACCGGCGTTCTGCAACTCCCCGATGATGCGTGCCGACGCGGTGATCTCTCCGTCGGGAAAGATGTAGCGGTCGATGAACCCGCCGCGGGTCCGCGCTGCCTGGGTCGACTCCGGCCGGGTGATGCTGTGGACCAGCACCCGGCCGCCCGGACGCAACAGATCGTGGAGGAACCGCATATGCGCCGGGAACTGGTCGACGCCGACGTGCTCCAAGAAGCCGACGGAGCTGATCGCGTCGAAGTCGACTTCGCGCACATCGCGATAGTCGAGATGGCGCACCTCGGCGCGACCGGTCAGGCCCTGGCGGGAGATCTCGGCGCGTGCCCAGACAGCCTGCTCGGCGGACAGCGTGACGCCGAGCGCGGTGACGCCGTAGTTCTTGGTGGCATGCCGCAGCATTCCGCCCCAACCGCAACCCACATCGAGCAGGCGCATGCCCGACTGCAGGCCGAGCTTGCGGCAGATCAGGTCGTACTTCGCAGCCTGCGCGTCCTCCAACGTCGCGTGTTCGTCGGGGAAGTAGGCGCAGGAGTACGTCATGGACGGCCCCAGCATGCGCTCGTAGAACTCGTTGGAGACGTCGTAGTGGTGGCGAATCGCATCGGCGTCGCGTTGTCGTGAATGCCGCAGCCCCTCGAGCAGCCTGCGCCAGTCGGGCAACGCCTCCTCGGGTGGGGGAGTCGGCGGGATCAGCCGGGTCGGGCCGATGGCTTTGAGCAGGCGAGCCAGGGTGGCCGGGTCCGGCCGACGCCAGGTCAATCCGTCGGCCATCGCACGCAGGAGCGGATAGGGGTCGCCGGGATGCACTCCGCGCATCTCCAGATCACCGGACACGTAGGCCCGAGCCAGTCCCAGCGCCCCTGGGGCGGTGAGCACGTACGACAGCCCACGGGGGCTCGCGAGGTGCAGGCCGACCGGCGCGTCCTGGGGAC
>JAKFXV010000189.1 GCA_021731205.1 Nocardioides sp.
GTCCTTGGTGAAGTCGAGGCCACCGCGGTTGGCCTCGTAAACGACCCTGCCGTAGTTGCGTGCGCTCAGACCGAGCTTCGGCTTGATCGTCGCGCCGAGCAGCGGTCGGCCGTACTTGTTCAGCAGTTCGCGTTCCATCACGATGCCGTGGGCCGGCCCCTGGAAGGTCTTCTTGTACGCGACCGGGATGCGCATGTCCTCGAGCCGCAACGCCTTGAGCGGCTTGAAGCCGAACACGTTGCCGATGATCGACGACGTCAGGTTCGCGATGGACCCCTCTTCGAAGAGGTCGATGTCGTACGCGATGTAGGCGAAGTACTCGCCCGGCCGGCCGGGGACGTCCTCGACCCGATAGGCCTTGGCCTGGTAGTGGCTGTTGGCCGTCAGTCGGTCGGTCCACACCACGGTCCAGGTGGCGGTGCTCGACTCCCCGGCAACGGCGGCAGCCGCCTCGATCGGATCCACGCCGTCCTGGGGCGTGACCCGGAAGACCGCGAGGATGTCGGTCTCCTTCACGACGTAGTCCGGGTTCCAGTAGCCCATCCCGGCGTAGCTCTGCACGCCCGGATCCCAGCGACCCTTGGTCTCTTGCGTCTCGTCGATGAGCGTCATCGCGATCCTTCCGGTTGGTCGAACTCCGTTGCGTTGGTCAAACTCAGTCGAGACCACTCTCGATCAGATAATCCTCATACACAATGGAATCTTTGCTGCCAACCATTCACTAATCGTTTATCCTTTAAGCGTGCCCACCCAAGATCTCCCGTCAGCCGCGACATGGGGCCGGCTGCAGACATTTCTCGCGGTGTACGACGCCGGCAGCGTGCGGGCGGCCTCCGAGATTCTGTTCGTCACACCCCCGGCGGTCTCCGCGGCTATCTCCGCCCTGGAGACATCCCTCGGGACGCCCCTCTTCGCCAAGGCCGGGCGCGGAATCACCCCGACGCGGGCCGGCGACACGTTCGCGGCGTACTCCCGTTCTCTCCTCGGGCTCCTGAGCGAGGCCGCTGGCGCAGTGCGGGACGCCGAGCGCGGTCAGTTGCGCATCGGAGCCGTCGCGACGGCCAGCGAGTACGTCTTGCCCGCCCTCATCGCGAGGTTCGTCGATGCCTATCCCGATGTGGAGCTGTCGCTGTCTGTGCTTCCTCGTGACGAACTCTTCGCACAAGCGGCCCACCATGAGGTCGACCTCGTCGTGGCCGGCCGTCCGCCGCGCGGCTCGGGCCTGCGCACGCGTGCGACCCGTAGCAACCGACTGATCGTCGTCGGTCGGCCGGGGCTGAATCCCGAGACCTCGACGTGGTTGCTAACCGGTCAGGGCTCCGGCACTCGAACGACAACTCTGGAGCTGCTCCGCACCCTTGATCTGCCGCCCACTCAACTGACGCTCGGCACCTCCGGTGCGGTGATCGCGGGTGCTCGGGAAGGGCTCGGTGTGACGTTGGTGCACGAACAGGCAGCGGCAGGTCTGCTCGCCTCGGGCGAGCTCACGACCTACGACATACCGGGCACGCCCCTCGAGCGACCTTGGCACCTCTGCACCAGCGACGCCCCACCCCCCACGACGCTGCTGTTCCTCAAGCACGTCGATGCGCCGGCGACGGTGCGCTGGACGGCCAGCAGACCAAGATAGGCCATGCCGAGGACCCCGCAGTAGCCGACGACGTACGCCGCTCATCGACCTGCCGCCCGTTGCTTGACTGCGGCGAGGTCGGGGTGATCCTGCCGTTCTCGGCCAGCCGGTGGCCGAAGCGGGCGCGTTATCGAGATTCCAATTCGCCCATTCGTCCTGCGAGACCTCGTGGACCTGAACAGGCATGAACCCCTCGCCGACCGGCAAGCCGACCGCAGAGCGGCGCAGCCGCGGTCGCAGATGGAGGAGACGACTAGAGCGCCTCTCCGCACACGAGGCGGCCGCCGCGAGGTACTTTCGCGTGGATCGCCGACGCGCGGCGACATAGTCAAGCGGCAAGTTTCTTCTCGGCCGGGGGTCACCAGATCTGACTGGGTCCCGATGCAGATCACGGTGTCGACCGGCCCCGAGTGGCTGCCGGCATCCATCACCAACTGCTCGAACTTGTCCCGGCTCAGCTCGACCAGGCCAGAGTGGCCAGACCCGACACGAGTGGTCTCGACAAGCTCGACCAACAAGCTTCGGGACGGGTCAGCGGTTCACACCTCGGTTCCCCCCAGCGGGTGAGGTCAGGACCCGGCGACGCAGGCAGGGTTGCGGGTACCCGAACCTCCTGGAGGACCGATGACTGTGACTGCTCCCGCCCGCGAACTCTCGAAGATCGCCCGCCGCCTCACTGGCGAGGGCCGCGGCATCCTGGCCGCCGACGAAAGCATCGCCACGATGTCGAAGCGACTGGAGGCCGAAGCGATCCCCGCGAGTGCGACCACGAGACGTGACTATCGGCAACTCCTGCTGACCACACCCAACCTCGCGGACAGCGTCAGCGGGATCATTCTGTCCGACGAGACCTTCGGACAGACGCTCTCCGACGGCCGCGCCTTCCCCTCCGCTGCACGGGATCTCGGCATCCTGCCCGGAATCAAGGTCGACACGGGCGTCGTACCCCTTCCCGGCACCGACGCCCTCGTCACCGAAGGGCTGGACGGACTCGGGGAGCGCCTGGGGCGGTACGCCGCCAACGGAGCCGCGTTCGCCAAGTGGCGAGCGGTGTTCGACGTGGAGACGATCACGACGTACTCCGCACGCGTCAACGCCCAGGCGCTGGCGAGGTACGCCGGAGTCTGTCAACGACACGGAATCGTCCCCATCGTCGAACCCGAAGTCCTGGCCGTCGGCTCCCATGACCTCGTCGCCTGCGCGGCCACCACGCGGCTTGCGCTGAACGCCGTCTTCGATGAACTCGGAGAGGCCGATGTCGACCTGAGTGCGATCGTCCTCAAGCCCAACTTCGTCGCTCCCGGACTGGACTGCCAGCGGGTCTCTGCGCGGACGGTCGCGACCGTGACGTACGACGTTCTGCGCGACACCGTCCCAGCCGTCGTGCCCGGGATCGCCTTCCTCTCCGGCGGCCACACATCGGCAGACTCCAACGACTTCCTGCGCGAACTCAACGCGATCGACGAAACGCCGTGGTCGATGACCTTCTCGTTCGGACGCGCACTGGTCAACGATGCCCTGGCCACGTGGAGTGGATCGGCGGCCAACGTCACTCGAGCACAGCAAGCCTTGCTGACCAACTGCCGGCGGGCGGCCGAAGCCACGCGCTAGGAACCCAGACCTGTCAGAGGCGTAGTTCGACCAGCACGGTGGTGCCTCGGCCGGGCATCGACTCCAGCCGGAGGGACGCCTCGATCAGCGCGCACCGTTCCGCTATCGACGAGAGTCCGAAGTGCTGGGCGCCGTCCTCCTCGGCCCGAGCGGCGCGACGTTCCTCCGGATCGAATCCGACGCCGTCATCGGTGCAACCCAGCACGACCGAGTCGGCCACCCGACGCAGCGACAGCAGGACCCGGTCGGCCTGGGCATGCTTGACCGCGTTGCTGACGGTCTCCTGGGCGATCCGGTAGAGCGCGGCCGCCGCATGATCGGGCACGTCGTCGAAGGACTCCCCGGCGTCCACCACGACCAGGTCCACCGCGGGACCGCCCTCCACGGTGGCCGTCTGAGCCAGTGATTCCAGCGCCGCCACGAGCCCGAGGTCGTCGAGGACCAGACTGTGCAACCCCGAAATGGCGGCTCGCGTCTGGTTGTAGGCGAGATCGGCCAATTCCTTGGCTGCGACGAGTTCAGCCCGGGCCTGTTCGGCACCCTCGAGTCCGGCGACCGAGAGATCCGCGGCGGACAGGTGGAACGACATCGATGCCAGTGCGGTCGTCACGCCATCGTGCAGATCGAAGGCGATCCGGCGTCGTTCGGCCTCCTGAGCAGAGATGGCGGCCTCGATGAGGCGATCGCGCTCACTGCGATGACGGTGTACGGCGCCCCACAGTTGCTCGGCGTGCAGCTGCAGGCCGAGTCTGGCGGCGTACGGCGTGGCTGCGGCCAGCTCCTCTTCGGTGAACGGTCGATCCGGCGATCGGTGGAACGCGACGACGCCTGAGACGACGTCGGAGACCCCGACGGCCGCCAGACACATCCTCGCCACGGTCTGACCGTCTGCCAGGCCGAGCACCTGGCGGTGGACCTGATTGCGCGGGGAGTCTTCGTCGATCAGGACGGGGTGGCCGTTGCGCGCGACGAGCCCGCTCACCCCGAAGCCCGTCGCGATCCGCAGCAGTGGTGCGAACGCTGGATTGGCAGGGAAGACGTCGGCCACCGTCAGCTCGGCGCCGTCATTGCTGAAGACGACGACACCGTCGGCCTCGAATCGAGCTGCCAGTTCGGCAGCGGTCGGCGCCGTGGTCATCCGGCCGTGCTCACTTGAACAGGCCTGGTCATTTGAACAGGCCCTCCCGCAACGCCACCGAGATGGCGCCACTGCGATCGGAGACCCCTAGTTTTCGGTAGAGCCCACGGATGTGGGTCTTCACGGTGTCCTCGCTCACCACCAGCTTCGCGGCGACGCCCTTGTTGGAATGTCCCGCCACCAGAAGCTCAAGCACCTCGGACTCCCGCTGGGTCAGTCCGAGGTGGGCTCCCGGCCAGAACTCTCCGGAGCTGAGCCTGGCCGCCGAAAGTGCAACC
>JAKFXV010000070.1 GCA_021731205.1 Nocardioides sp.
AACCGCGATCGAGTCCAGGCTGCGAACCTGGCGTCGCGCGAGCTCGAGATCACCCGCAGCGAGTTCATGAACAGCACCGACGGCGGCGCCTCGCTCGCCGCGGCATCGATGGTCGTGAACCCGCACCCGCTCCCGACCGGCACCGCAAGCGCGCTCAACCAGTTCACCGTCACCCGCAACGTGCAATGGATCCCGGCCGGCACGGGAACCAGTTCGTGCGACGGCGGCTCGACCGTCACCTACCCCAGCCTCGCCGTGGACGTCACGGTGACCTGGGTGCAGATGGAGAACGTCCGGCCGATCGAGTCCCACACCGTGCTCACGCCCCCGAAGGGCACGCTCAACAGCAGCCTCGGCTTCGTCGGCATCAAGGTGCTGCGTTCCGACGGACTCCCGGCGAACGGCCAGGCGGTCACGTTGACCGGTCCGAGCACGTCCTCGCGGTTCACGGCAGCCGACGGTTGTGCCGTGTTCGCCCTGTCCACCCCCGGCACCTACACGGCAACCCTGTCCACCCCCGGCTATGTCGACAACTTCGGAGTGTCCACCCCGAGCAAGACGGTGAACGTGTTGGCAGGTCAGCTCACGCAGGCGTCGTTCAGCTACGACGAGGCCGCCACGCTGACGGTGTCCGCCGACGCGCCGAGTGGACACGCCCTGCCGGCGACCCTCCCCGAGGCCTTCCAGCTGTACAACAGCGGCATCGCTCCCGCGGGGATCAAGACCGTTTCCTCGTCGCTCGCCACGACCGTGGTGCCTGACCTGTGGCCGTTCAGCGACGGCTACACGCTGTGGCCCGGAACCTGCACGCAGTCCGATCCGGTTCGTGCCGGCGGCAGCCGAGCGCCGAACACGGTGCTTGGTCCCGGCGACAGCGACAGCGCTGACCTCGACTTCCTGCCGGTCACCGTGAACGCGGTGAACAACGAGGGTTCGCCGTTGGCCCTGGCGCTGATCACCGTGGTGCCGAGCTCTTCCGCTGGCTGCACCGGCGTCGAGGCGTCCCCCTGGCTGATCGGCGTGACCGGGACCGACGGCACGCTGAGCACGTCGCTTCCGGCCGGCGACTGGGAGGTCCGGGTCTCAGGTCGCAGCCCTGACGACGCC
Source organism: Nocardioides sp. (assembly GCA_021731205.1). GTDB lineage: Bacteria > Actinomycetota > Actinomycetes > Propionibacteriales > Nocardioidaceae > Nocardioides. The sequence continues at coordinate 1,108 of JAKFXV010000070.1, forward strand.
TGGCCGACCACCGGGAGTCTCGTTCCGGGCGGTGCGACCGCCGACGTCACCGTCCAGATCAGCACGCTGCTATGAGGGTCTACCGGGAGCGCAAGCAGCGCCGACAGGCGGGTGCCGACGACGGTTTCACGATGATCGAGATGATGGTCGTGGTCGGCATTCTCGGCATGGTGCTCGCGATGGCGCTCGGCATGACCATCACCATCGCCCGGCACATGGGTGTGAACGGCATCCGGATCGACCAGAGTCAGCAGGCCAAGGTCGCTGCGGACTCGATGACCAAGTCGCTGCGGACGGCGGTGCTTCCCAAGCAGCTCAGCGCGACCTGCACCGGGTGTGACGTGTCTGCGTTCCTGAGCGGCGACGTCCGTTCGGTGCAGTTCTACGCCAATCTCACCAACGACTACACGCTGGTGCTCGCCCCGAGCACGATCACCACGAACGGGCCGAGCAAGATTTCGTACTCGGTGGCCAGCACGGGTGTGCTGACCGAGACGATCCGCCGCCCCAACCCGCACCGCGCCGACGACTTCGACTACCAGTACACCTGCACGGCCGGCAGCGGTGGTTGTCTGGTCACGACTCGCGACATCGCGCGCCGGGTCAGCACCACCCAACAGCTCTTCACCTACTACGACCGCAACGGTGCGGTGCTGGCACCGCCGCTCACCGGAGACGAACTCGCCTCCGTGGACAGCGTCGACATCACCCTCAAGGTCCAGGAATCCCCCAGCACCCCCGGAGTGGACATCGTCACCCGGGTGACCCTGCCCAACGCGGGCGTCCTGCCCGAGGTCCCCACCAGCCCATGAACGGACACGCCATGAGAAGCAACCTGCTGCACCGTTGGGTCAACCGCTTCAGGCGGGGCAAGACCGGTGACGAGGGCGTCGCCATGATCATGGTCATCGGCGTCATCGGTGTGGTCACCACGCTGGTCCTCGTCGCGCTCAGCTCGGCGTCGAACTTCACGCCCCAGGCTCGCCGGGACCAGGACTGGAACGCGGCGCTGGCGGCAGCCCAGGCCGGCGTCGACGACTACCTTGCGAAACTGAACCGGACCGACACGTACTGGACCAGCATCGACTGTGCCAACGTGGCGCTGCGTGGCCCCAAGCAGGCGGGCAGCTGCGGCTACACCTCGAGCACCACTCCGGGCTGGCAGCAGGTCCGCTCGGGCGTGGCGACGAGCGGACATTTCCACTACGACGTCGACACCTCCGACATCTACAGCGACGGATCGGTCTGGCTGTCCTCGACCGGCAAGGTGAACGGCACCACGCGGACCATCCAGGTGCGGGTGTCCAAGGGCAGTTCGACCAGCTACCTCTATTACACCGACTTCGAGAACGCGGACCCGGCCAACAAGGTGCCCTACCCGAGCGGTGCCCCGTCGGCGTGCGGTGGCAGCAGCGATCCCTCGAACTGGAAGTACTTCTGGCAGACCCGGAGCGGTTGCTCCGAGATCACCTTCATCGGCGGTGACGTCCTGGACGGCAAGGCGCACTTCAACGACTCGCCGCTGATGACCGCCTCGGGCGGCACCCGGCCGCGCTTCCTGCAGGGCTACGACACGGCCGACCCCAACTGCACGGCTGCGCTGGGTCGACCGGACTCCAGTGGCAACGGCCAGGCTGCCGGACAGGGCAAGTGCTGGCGCAGCACGAGCGGTACGACGCCCTACGTCGGGGCCGTCGGAGCCAAGCCGGCCTCGCTGCTCTACCTCACCGACAACAGCGACACCTTCGCGACCTTCCCCGGGTGCGTCTACACCGGTGACACCAGGATCCGGTTCCTGGCCGATGGCACGATGGACGTCTGGAACACCAGCGGCAGCCCAGCGGAACTAGGCCCGGGGACGCCGGGCGGCACCAACTGCGGCACAGCCGCGTTCTCGAGCGACGCGAGCGGCCGTCCCACGGCGCCGCAGAACGTGCCGGTGCCCAACGACATGGTGATCTACGTCAAGAACTCGGGGACGACCCAGGCCTGCGTTCCCGGCCAGGTGGTCAACGGCTCGGCGTCCGGCAGCACGTCCACCGACGTGATCCCGCAGGGGACCGGGACGGTGTCGTCCGGGATCACGGACATCAGCTACTTCGATCCCGACTCATCGTCGTCGGTGACGCGCAGGGTCTTCACTCGCTCCACCTCCAGTGGAGCGTGGACACCCGGCGCGACGACCGGTCCGACCGTGACGGCATCCTCCGACGACCACCCCTCGACGTACGACTGCGGGTCGGGCAACGTCTACATCGAGGGCACCGTCAAGGGTCGCGTGACGATCGCGTCGCAGAACAACATCATCGTGACCGCCAACCTGCTGCTGAGCAGCACCTCGGCAGGCGCCGAACCGTCCGGTACGGATATGGCGGGACTCGTTGCCGGCAATTCGGTCGTGGTCTACCACCCCGTGCAGCGCTCCAGCAGCACGGGTAGCACGACGGTGGCCCGGACGCTCAGTGGAACGGCCGGCAGCAGCCCCACCCAATGCTCGTCGACGATCGGCGGCAACCCGGGGTCGGGCAACTCCCGAGGCACGCTGACGTGCACCTGGACCACTCCCCGGACCTACGGCACGAGCGCGTCGAGCTATAGCAACCTCAGTTTCCCCGGCGCGACGACGAGCAGCGGGAACCGCTACATCTACGCCTCGATGCAGACCCTCGCGCACAGCTTCACGGTGGCCGCCTACAACCGTGGCGCAAACCTCGGCACGCTCAGCGTGCGTGGCTCGATCGCGCAGAAATGGCGTGGCGCCGTCGGCACCGGCAGCGGCAGCACCGGCTTCTTGAAGGACTACAGCTACGACCAGCGCCTGGTGTTCGCCTCCCCGCCGTACTTCCCGGCGTGGACGAATGCCGTCTGGGGTGCCAAGACCACGGGCGAACTGCAGCCGCAGTACCGCTCCTAGCGGCGACGGAGGTCTACGTCGTCAGCACCAGCTTGCCGACGTGACCTCCGGCCTCCATCAGGGCGTGCGCGCGACCGGCCTCGGCCAGCGGCATGGTCGCGTGCACCACGGGCCTGATCGTGCCGTCGGCGACCAACGGCCACACGTGCTTGACGACGCCGGCGCAGATCGCGGCCTTCGCGGCCGGTGGGCGTGAGCGCAACGAGGTCGCGATGACGGCGCCCCGATGCGTCAGCAGCCGGCCGATGTCGAGCTCAGCGCGAGCGCCACCCTGCAGTCCGATGATCACCAGGCGCCCCTCGACCGCCAGCGCGCGCAGGTTGCGGTCGAGATAGCTGGCCCCCATGTTGTCCAAGATCACGTCGGCACCTGCTCCGCCCGTCAGCTCGAGGGTCCGGGCGTCGAAGTCCTCGACGCTGTAGTCGATGGCATCGTCGGCTCCGAGGGAGCGGCAGATCTCCAGTTTGGCCGGGGTTCCGGCGGTCGCGAACAGTCCCGTCCACAGGTTCGCCTCGACGTTGATGCCCGACTCCATCAAGGTGGGCACATCGGGCACGGCGGGCGAACGTTTGGCGCTGGTGACCGCCAGCGCG
>JAKFXV010000215.1 GCA_021731205.1 Nocardioides sp.
CCACCCATCACAGCGGCCGTAAATGCCTTGACCCCCAAGACGAACCCCACGTCGAAGCGGGTCGCGCCGATCCGCATCATGTAGAGGAAGGCGGCAGCGCCGGCCATGATCCCGCCGAGCAGGAACGTCAGCTGGACGACGCGGGAGGAGTTCACGCCCATCAGCGCCGCCGAGTCGGGATCCTGGGCGACCGCTCGAATCCCGCGCCCCATCCGGGATCGGCGGACGTACTGATCGAGCAGCACCATCATCAGCAGCGCCGAGACGATCACCAGCAGGTCGATGTTGGTGACGCCGTAGTCGCCGATAGTGAAGACCTTCTCGGGGGGAATGGTCACCGGCGTGCCACGGGTGTCGCGCGCCCGGGTGACGTAGCGCTCGAGATTGTCGTCGAGACCGACGGCGTCGGCCAACTGGTCGCGCAACCCCATCAACTCGGCCAGCATGAATGACGCGCCGATTGCGGAGATCAGGGCAATCAAGCGTGGGGCATCACGCTTGATCAGCGGACGATAGGCCACCCGTTCGAGCAGCAGCGCGACACCGGCCGAGACCGCCATCGCGGCCACTAACGCCGCGAGCAGCATGCCTACGAGCGCCATCCCGCTGGTTTGCGGCGTCCCCTCGAAGAAGTACAGCGTGAAGACCACCGCGAAGGTGCCGTACATGAACACTTCTGAGTGCGCGAAGTTGATCAGCTGCAACACGCCGTACACCATCGTGTAGCCCAGCGCGATCAGCGCATAGACCGAACCGTTCGCAAGACCCGTGATGGTCAGTTCGAAGAAGTGACCGAAGAGGAATGAAAAGCCATCGGAGAGAAAATCCATGGGTTCCCTTGCTCGCCTTGGGATAAAGCGCTGCGGCCGGGGCTCTGGAGCCCCGACCGCAGCGTAGTGTCAAACGAGGCGAAGCGTCACTCGATGGGGGTGCCGGGCTGGATCACTCCGTCGGTGACGACGTAGGCGTAAACGGTCACGCCGGCGACTTCACCGCCCTCATCGAACTTGATCTGCTTGGTGATGCCGGCAGCGTCGTAGGCGTTCACCCAGGCCAGGAGGTCTTCCCGGGTCGAGTTGCCGTCGGCGATGCCCTGGAGCAGCACGTTCGTCGCGTCGTACGCCTCGGTGGAGTACGTGCCAGGGGCAGCACCCGTGAGGGCTTCGTACTTCGCAGCGAAGTCGTCCGGAGACGGGGCGCACGGGCAGGTCAGCACGGCACCTTCGCCGCCTGCGACACCCGAAGCCTCGACGAAGGCCGGATCGAGCGCGCCGTCACCGGAGACGAACGTCCCGGTGAAGCCACCCGTCTTCAGCTGCTTGGCCAGCAGACCGGCCTCGGCGTAGTAGCCACCGAAGAACAACGCCGTGGCCCCCGAGGCCTTGGCCTTGGTCACGGTGGCGGAGAAGTCCGTCTGCTTCTGCTGCACGGTGTCGGTGCCCACGACGAGGTCACCCAACGCCTCGGCTACGCCATCGGCGATGCCCTTGCCGTACTCAGACGCGTCATCGACCACGAACACCTCAGTGGCACCCAGGGTGTTGCTGATGTATCGGGCGGCGGCGGGCGCCTGGGTGGCGTCGTTGCCGAGAACTCGGTGGAAGGTATCCCAGCCGTTGGTCGACAGATCAGGGTTCGTAGCCGACGGCGACACGGTCACGAGACCGGCTTCGGCGTAGGTCGGTCCGGTGGCTTCGGTCTCACCAGAGAACGAAGGACCAACCAGGCCGATGATCTTGGCGTCCTGAACGATCTCGGTGGCGAGCGGAGTCGCCAGGTTCGGGTCACCCTGGGAGTCGAACTCTTCCAGCGTGATGGGGCAGTCGGCGTTCGCCGCGTTGTATTCGTCAACAGCGAGCTTGATGCCGCCGATCATGTTCAATCCCAGAGCGGCAGCGTCGCCCGTGAGCGGCCCTTGGTAGCCGATCTTCAGGTCGCACACGGCGGCTGCAGTGTCATCTGCCGCGTCGGGGTTGTCCTCAGTGGACCCACATGCACTCAGCACGAGGGCCGCCGTCGCCGCGACGGCTCCCCAGCGGAGCAGGGAGTTGGGGTGCTTCATGAAGCCTCCGGTTTCACATCATTGGAAGTCCTTCGGCGCCACTGCCGACGGACGCAAGAAAACTAGCCCCAGATAGGGGCTGCGGCGAATATCAGGTTGCCTCGTTGCCAAGTTGTGACCATTGCGCGACCGGGCGCGCGCCCAGTTGTCTAGCCAGCCTGACCGTGGCCCGTGGGTCACTCCCCGGATGACTGCTTCGGAACCCCGTGCTTGAGCACGCCCTCAGCGACATCGCGCATGTCGATCCGCAGGTCCATCGCGGTCTTCTGGATCCATCGGAAGGCGTCAGGTTCGCTCAAGCCCAGTTCGGTCTGCAACACGCTCTTGGCGCGATCGACCACCTTCCGCGTCTCCAACCGCTGGGAGAGGTCCGCCACCTCGGCCTCAAGGCTCGCGATCTCGGAGTAGCGGCTCGCCGCCATCTCGATCGCGGGCACCAGATCACCACGCGAGAACGGTTTCACGACGTAGGCCATGGCGCCCGCGTCCCGGGCCCGCTCGACGAGTTCGCGTTGCGAGAAGGCCGTCAAGATCACGACCGGAGCGATGCGTTGCCGGGCGATCTGTTCGGCCGCCGAGATGCCGTCCAGGACGGGCATCTGGACGTCGAGGATCACCAGATCGGGGCGCAGTCGTTCGGCGAGTTCCACGGCCGTCGAGCCATCGCCCGCCTGGCCTACGACGTCGTACCCCTCCTCGGTCAGCATCTCCGCGAGGTCCATCCGAATCAGGGCTTCGTCCTCGGCGAGGACGACCCGGCGGCGGGGGTTTGCGTCGCTGGTCACGCGGGAAGGTTACCGGGCCGACGGCGCCTGCTGGCCTCTGCCTGAGCGGTCTGCGGACTCGGGTACCGTGTGCGTTCGAGCCGGGTTGGCGGAATGGCAGACGCGATGGTCTCAAACACCATTGTCCGAAAGGGCGTGTGGGTTCGAATCCCACACCCGGCACTCGAATGGCGCGCCTCGACGCCCTCATCGGGCTCAAGCAGTGAGCGCCGGCGAGGCTAGAGCCGCTTGTACGCCGGCGCAGCCTCGTTGATGGCGTCGCCCATCCGGTGGATGCGCAACGCGTTGGTCGATCCGGAGATCCCCGGGGGGCTGCCGGCGATGATCACCACCAGATCGCCTTCCTTGACCCGACCGATCGCGAGTAGGGCCTCGTCGACCTGGCGCACCATCTCGTCGGTGTGCTCGACCTGATCGGTCTTGAACGTCTCCACCCCCCAGCTCATCGCCAGCTGGGATCGTGTGGCCGCACTCGGCGTGAACGCCAGGATCGGGATCGACCCGCGCAGCCGCGCCAGCCGTCGGGCCGAGTCGCCGCTCTGGGTGAAGGCCACGAGGTACTTGGCGGCCACCCGTTCGGCGACCTCTGCCGCCGCCTTGGTGATCACCCCGCTGCGCGTCTTCGGTTGCCAGTCGATGGGGTCGAGACCGATCAACGAATGCGCGTCGGTTGAGGCGATGATGCGTGCCATCGTCTCCACCGACTCGATGGGATGCGCGCCCACACCAGTCTCTCCGGACAGCATCACCGCATCTGCGCCGTCCAAGATCGCATTGGCCACATCGGAGGCCTCCGCGCGCGTCGGTGCGGGTGCCGAGATCATCGACTCCAGCATCTGGGTGGCCACGATCACCGGCTTGGCCTTGCGCCGGGCCGCTTGGATGACCTGTTTCTGCAAGAAGGGGACGTCCTCGAGCGGGCATTCGACGCCTAGGTCACCGCGCGCCACCATCACGCCGTCGAAGTCGTCGACGATCTCGTGAAGATTGTCGATCGCCTGAGGCTTCTCGATCTTGGCGATGACGGGGATCCGCCGACCCTCCTCGTCCATCACCCGGCGTACGTCGAGCACGTCTCGCGCCGAACGCACGAAGGACAGGGCAATGAAGTCCACCCCCATTCTGAGGGCCCAGCGCAGATCCTGAACATCCTTCTCCGAGAGGGCCGGCACCGACACGGCCACACCGGGGAGGTTGATCCCCTTGTTGTTGCTGACCGGGCCGCCGACCTCGACCGTCGTGAGGACATCGGTGTCGGACACCGACACGACGCGCAGTCGCACCTTGCCGTCGTCGATCAGAATCGGATCGCCCGGGCCGACGTCACCGGGCAGGCCCTTGTAGGTCGTGCCGCACGCGGTGGCATCACCGGGGACCGTGCGAGTCGTGATCGTCCACTCCTGGCCTTTGGCCAAGACGACGGGCCCGTCGGCGAAGGTCTCCAGGCGGATCTTGGGACCCTGGAGGTCGGCGAAGATGCCCACCCCGTGACCGGTCGTATCCGACGCGTGCCGGACCCACCGGTAGGCATGCTCGTGGTCGGCATAACTGCCGTGGCTCATGTTCAGCCGAGCCACGTCCATCCCGGCGTCCACGAGGCTGCGAATCATCTCCGGCGAGGAGGTGGCGGGTCCGATGGTGCAGACGATTTTTGCTCTACGCACGGCAACCACCCTAGCCGAATTGAACGATCCAAAACCCGGCCCCACCCGGGACGTCATACGTTG
>JAKFXV010000213.1 GCA_021731205.1 Nocardioides sp.
CCAGATTGGCCTTTCCTCGTCTCAGTTCGCGGGGCAGTTCCACCTTCGCCTCGGGCCGCGGCGTCAGCGGCAGATCGGGGCGCTCGATCGCGCGGGCGGCGTGTCTGACGAGTTGATCCACCAGGCCGGCCCGCCAGGTGGTCCAGGCCTGCGGCGACGCGGCCCGCGCGTCGGCCTCGGTCAGCGTCCGCAGCAACATCAAGGTCTCCACCGAGGCGATGTGCTGCGTCACGAGCCCCACCGTGGCCGGCTCGTCCGGATCGCGGGTGGAGGCGGTTTCGGAGAGCAACAGGTGCCAGCGCACCAAGGTCGCGATCTCCTCCACCGTGGCGGGGTCGAAGCCCATGCGGGTGGTGATGGTGCGGGCGATCGGTTCACCTTCGACGCTGTGGGAGGTGGCGCCACCTTTGCCGATGTCGTGCAGCAGCGCCGCCAGCATCAGTACGTCGGGGCGCGAGGCATGTCGGATCAGGGCTGCGGCTTCGATACAGGTCTCCACCACGTGTCGATCGACGGTGAAGCGATGGATCGCGGATGCGTGCGGCAACAACCTGATCCGCTCCCACTCCGGCAACAGCTGGTCGAGGGCACCGGTCTCCTCGAGCGTCTCCCACACGGGGAGCAATCCCCGACCAGCCGCCAGCAGCCGCACCAACAACTCGCGAGCCTCGACCGGCCACGGGTCCCCGAGTGGCATGCCCTCCCGCACCAGGCGGGCAGCCGTGGTGGGAGCCAAGACCAGGTCGCGCTCGGCTGCTTCGGCCGCGGCACGGAGCAGCAACAACGGGTCCAGGCTCGGACTCGTGCCCGCATCGAGGACCACTTCACCGGAGGAGATCGCGATGCCCGGCGCCACGTTGCGCAGCTCGGGCCGACGTGGTCCGGTGGCTGACGTCGGTCGATCGATGACATGGCGCGTCCGACGCCACGCCAATCGGGACAGGTGGGTGATCCGCCTCCCGAGACCGCGCACCCGGAACTGAGCCGCCAATGCATCCGGATGCCCCAGCCGCTGTGCCAGCTCCCCCCAGAGCTCGGGACCGATCCGATCGGTGGCCCGTCCCGCCAGGTGCTGCACCGCATCACGCACATCCAGGAGCTCCTGCCGACTCCGTTCGAGGTCGGCATGGGGCACATCCACCAGCCAGGTTGCGACCAGGGCGCGCAGCACGACGGCGTCCCTCAGCCCCCCCTCGGCCTCCTTGATGTCCGGGATGGACAGGTGGGCGAGCTCACCCACGAGCTGGTGGCGCTGGCGGACGAGCTCGCGCAGTTCGGGGAGCCGCGAGCGCGCATCGCGACGCCAGTGCGCGAGCATCTGGGTGCGCAGCCGCAGCGTGAGGTTGGGATCTCCGGCGACATGGCGGATGTCGAGGAGCCCCAGCGCGACTCGAAGGTCGTCTTCGGCGGCGGCGGCCATCTGACTCAGTGACCGGACTGCGTGGTCCAGCTTGGCGCCCGCGTCCCACAGGGGATACCAGACCTGTTCCCCGAGCAACCGAGCCGCCTCGGCTGCGGCGCCGTCCAAGGCGTCGTCGTGGACGAGCACCACGTCGAGGTCGGAGTACGGAGCCAGCTCGGATCGCCCGTAGCCACCCACGGCGATCAGCGCCGTGCCGACGTCCGGGCCCGCGCATCGGGTGTACGCGGCGACGCACAGCTCGTCGGCCTCCGCCGTACGGACAGCGCGGTCGGTGGCGCTCATCGGGGCCTAGATCGCAGCGTCGTCACGTTCGGACGTACGCACCCGGACCACCGCGTCCAGGGTGCTGACCCACACCTTGCCGTCGCCGATCCGGCCGGTCTTCGCAGCGGCGACGATGGTGTTGACGACATCGTCGACGTCGAGGGAGTCCACGATGATCTCCACCCGAACCTTCGGGACCAGCGCGATGTCGTACTCCGCGCCGCGATAGACCTCCGTATGGCCCTTCTGACGGCCGTAGCCACTGACCTCGCTGACCGTCATCCCGGTGACTCCGACGGTCTCGAGCGCAGAGCGGACGTCCTCCCACTTGTGCGGCTTGATCACCGCGGTCACGAGCTTCATTCGTCGTCCTCTCGCTGGGTGCGCAAGCTGCTGGTGGCTCCGGAGCGAGCCCCGGAGGTGGCGTGCAGGTCGTAGGCGGTTTCGGCATGCACGACCAGATCGATACCCGTGATCTCGTGCTCCTCGTCGATCCGGAACCGCATCACCTTGTCGACGGCGTACCCGATGATTCCCGACACGACGAAAGCATAAACAAGCACGGCCACCGCCCCGATCACCTGCTTGCCGAGTTGGTCGAGCCCTCCGCCGTTCAGCAGGCCATCGACTCCCGTAGGCGCTGCCGCCGTGCCGATCAGCCCGACGCCGATGGTGCCCACCAACCCGCCCACCAGGTGGACACCGACGACGTCGAGGGAGTCGTCGTAGCCGAACCTGTACTTCAGTCCCACCGCCCAGGCACAGATCACTCCGGCGGCGGCTCCCATCACGATCGCCCCGATCGGAGACACCGACCCACAGGACGGGGTGATCGCCACCAGGCCGGCCACCAGGCCGGAGGCCGCCCCCAGCGAGGTTGCGTGGCCGTCACGGATCCGTTCCAGGACGAGCCAGCCCAAGATGCCTCCTGCCGCGGCCAGCAAGGTCGCGACGAAGACCACGGCCGCGTTGTGGCCGGCAGCCAGCGCCGATCCGGCGTTGAAACCGAACCAGCCGAACCACAACAGCCCGGCGCCGAGCATCACCAACGTCAGATTGTGCGGCCGCATCGGATCGCGGCCGAACCCGATCCGCTTGCCGAGGACGAGCGCCAACGCGAGCGCGGAGGCCCCCGAACAGATCTCGACGGCCGTGCCGCCGGCGTAGTCGAGCACTCCGACCCGATTAGCCAGCCAGCCGCCGACATGGTCGCCGCTGGAGAAGTCGAAGACCCAGTGTGCGATCGGGGCGTAGACGAGCACGGTCCAGGCGGCCGCGAACACCAACCAGGCGCCGAACCGAGCCCGATCCGCGATCGCTCCGGAGACCAGGGCCGCCGTGATCACACAGAACAGACCCTGGAAGACCGCAAACAAGATGTGCGGCACGGTGCGGCCCTCGTCGGCGTCGTCGCTGAGCAACTGACCGAGTCCGGGGTACTGCGACGGGTCTCCCACGAGCCCACCACCGAGGTCGTCACCGAAGGCGATCGAGTATCCGACCAGCACCCACACCACCAGGACCACGGCCCCCGCGCCGAAGGTCATCATCATCATGTTCAGCACGCTCTTGGAGCGGACCATCCCACCGTAGAAGAGCGCGAGGCCGGGGGCCATGAGCAGCACCAGGGCCGCCGCGGTCAACAGCCATGCAGTGTCACCGGTATCGATCGTGGACTCCACTCCGAGGAGCAGCGCCTGAGCCGGGGCGAGAGCTAGCGTCATGCGGAGCAACAGTGGTGAGTGCAGGTTTCGCCGAAATCACCGCGGCGTTTCCGCCGTGTAACACGTTGGGGCATGACCGGTCGGTCGTCCGGACCGCCTTCGCGACGGGCCGGACGACCGAGCGTGAGGAGTTGTGCCTGGTTCGCCTAGAGCGCCGCCTCGTCTCGGTCGCCGGTGCGGACCCGCACCAGCGACTCCACCGAGCTCACCCAGATCTTCCCGTCTCCGATCCGGCCCGTGTGAGCCGACTTGGCGACGATGCCGACGATGTCTTCGACGTCAGCAGCGTCGACGACGATCTCGACCCTGATCTTGGGCACCAGCGCGATGTCGTACTCCGCGCCGCGGTAGACCTCGGTATGGCCCTTCTGACGGCCGTAGCCGCTCACCTCGCTGACCGTCATCCCGGTCACGCCGAAGGTTTCCAGCGCCTCGCGGACGTCTTCCCACTTGTGAGGCTTGATCACTGCCGTAACCAACTTCATGCCGACACCTCCGCGTCGCTCGTCGAACCAATGGACCCGGTGGAGGTGCCCGACCCGGTAGCACCGGGAGTGAGCCGCCGCGAACCGGGCGTTCCGGCCAAGTCGTAGGCCGTCTCACCGTGCTCGATGAAGTCGATGCCCTCGGACTCCTCGTCGTCGGAGATCCGCCAACCCATGGTCACCTTGATCGCGAGACCCACGATGAGCGTTGCGATGGCCGACCAGGCCATGGCATAGACCGCTACGAGGGCCTGCACGACGAGCTGGTTGACCCCGCCGCCGTAGAAGAGCCCCGTGCTGGTGGCGAAGAAGCCGATGCCGATGGTGCCGACGAGTCCGCCGACCAGGTGCACACCGACGACATCGAGCGAGTCGTCGTACTTGAACTTGTACTTCAGCCCGACGGCCATGGCGCACAGCCCGCCCGCGACGGCACCCAGCGCGATCGAGCCCAACGGCGACAACGAGCCACAGGCCGGCGTGATCGCGACCAGACCGGCAACGACACCAGAGGCGGCACCGAGCGAGGTGCCCTTGCCGTCCCTGAAGCGCTCCACGATCAGCCAACCGAGCATCGCAGCACAGGTGGCCAGGGTGGTGTTGAGCCAGACCAGACCGGTCTCGGTGGTGAACTGCGCGATCATCTCCGCTTCGTCAGTGGAGGCGAA
>JAKFXV010000045.1 GCA_021731205.1 Nocardioides sp.
GACCTCGTCGAGATCGAGCTCGGAGGCCGCGGCAGAGGCGGAGCTCGCGGCCTCCGAGCTCGATCTCGACGAGGTCCAGGCGCGGCTCGCGGAGGCCAATGCCCAGGTCTGGGAGACGTCGATCGCGGCCGAACAGGCCACCGAGGCGTTCCACGGAGCTCGCTGGCGACTGCAGACCGCACGCCAGTCGGCCCGCGAGGCTGAGCTGGCGCATCGAGCCGCCAGCGCTGACGCGGCCGAGCAGCGGGAACGCTACGGCGATGCGCTGGTCAGGTCCTATCAGTACGCTCCCGAGCTCACCGCTCTCAGCGCGATCGTGAACTCGGGCGGCATCGAGTCGGTCATCGAACGTTCCAGCACCATGCAGTTGGCCCAGTCGGCACTGGGCGCTCGTTACGAGGACCTCCACGCGGCCGACCTGGTCGCCCAAGACGCCGCTTCCGCCGCAGCGGCCGCGCGGTTGCGGGCCGCGGCAGCGGCCGAGGAGACGCGCGACGCCCGCGACCGGGCCCGCGCAGCGGCGAACAGCGCACAAGCCACCGCCGCGGCGATCGCCGTCCAGCGCGACGAACTGATCGGTCGAATGGCGGTGCTCCAAGGGGTCAGCCTCGAACTGGCCAACCAGCAGCAGGCCGAGGCCGAAGCGACGCCGCCCCCTACTGCGGTTCCCAGCCACGGTTCGGGGTCAAGTCAGCACCCCCAGCCGCCGATACAGGGATCGTCCGAACCGCCCGCTACTTCCCCGACCGCCAACCCGGCGCCAGCTCCGGCAACGCCTTCCCCGAATCCGGCGCCCCCGAGTCCGACGCCACCGCCCGCACCCCCCACGACGCAATCCTCGCCGACGACAACCACCCCCCCGGTGTCGGCGGGGGCGTCGCGGGCGGTGGCGTTCGCTCGTCAGCAGATCGGCGACAAGTACCGGTACGGCGCTGCGGGTCCGGATGCCTGGGACTGCTCCGGGCTGACCATGATGGCCTGGTCCGCAGCCGGCAAGTCGCTCCCGCACTACTCCGCCGCCCAGTACACCCTGTCGCGGCCGATCAGTGCCGCCCAGCTCAAACCCGGCGACCTGATCTTCTGGTCCTCCAACGGCAAGGCATCGGGGATCTTCCACGTGGGGTTGTACTCCGGATCGGGCCGGATGATCCACGCCCCGCGGACCGGACAGCCGGTTGCCGAGGTGTCGGTCAACTACTGGATCACCCCCACCTTCTACGCCCGCCCCTGACGCCTCCGGGACCGGAACGCGGCTGAGCACCAGGTCTGGCACTCCACAGCGGAGGAGGATTGTGGAACGCTCTGCCCATGACCTCGCCGGTAGTCAAGCCCCTTCGTTCGAACCGACCCAGCCGATCGGCTCGGGGTCTTGGCGCCCTGACGGCCCTCGCGTTGACGGCCGTCCTCGCCGGGTGCGCCGCTGAAGACGGCGGTGGCGCCCCCGCCGAGGATGACGGGTTCGCTGAGCTGAGCCCCGGTGAGATCCAGGAAGCGGTCGTCGCGGACATGGCCGAGTTGAAGTCGGTCCGGATGTCCGGCGAGCTCAACCAGGATGGGACTGAGATCGGAATCGACCTGGCTCTCGACACCGACGGCGTCTGCGCCGGATCGCTCACCGTGATGGACGGCACGGCGCAGATCATCGCCGGCCCTGACGGCCAGTTCCTGAAGGGCGACGAAGCCTTCTGGGCCAGCGCCGCAGGCGGCGAACAGGCGGCCGCTCAAGTGGTGGCCCTGCTCGGAGAGAAGTGGGCCAAGGTGCCCGACGAAGAGGGCGGCTTCTCCTCCTTCTGCGACCTGGACCAACTGCTCGACGAGTTCGACTCCATCGATTCCACGGAGGGGAGCGTGACGGTCGGGGCTCAAGAGGACATCGGCGGCGTGCCGTCCCTGGAACTGATCAGTGACGACGAGACCCCAACGACTGCTTGGGTGGCGACGTCAGCACCCCACTACATCGTGAAGGTCACCGCCGAGGGTGAGGAGTCTGGCTCCATCGTCTTCAGCGACTTCGATGAACCGGTCGAAGCCCAAGCGCCCGCTGAGTCGGACGTGGTCGACCTCTCGAAGCTCTGAGTGGACGAGGTGTTGCCGCCCGGCCCAGGTCATTGAGCCGCGTGCAGCTGGCGGTGACGCTCGAAGGACGCGGCCACTTCCGCTTCGGCCTCGGTTCGCCCGACCCACTCGGCGCCTTCCACTGACTTCCCGGGCTCGAGTTCCTTGTAGACCTCGAAGAAGTGCTGGATCTCGAGCCGGTCGAACTTGGGGAGATGGAAGATGTCGCGCAGGTGCTCCAGGCGCGGGTCGGTGGAAGGCACGCAGAGCACCTTGTCGTCTCCACCGGCCTCGTCGGTCATCCGGAACATGCCGATCGCACGGCACCTGATCAGACATCCCGGGAAGGTCGGCTCCTGCAAGATCACCATCGCGTCCAACGGGTCGCCGTCGAGGCCGAGCGTGTTCTCGACGAAGCCGTAGTCGGCGGGGTACTGCGTGGAGGTGAACAGGGTTCGGTCCAACCGGATTCGGCCGCTCTCGTGGTCCACTTCGTACTTGTTGCGCTGTCCCTTCGGGATCTCCACCAGTACGTCGAACTCCACGACTTCCTCCATCTTGAGATGACTCTCGATCTGCTGGTTGATGTCAGCTGGCCATGCGGGTCGCCGACCCGACCATGGATGCCGACCTGACTATTCTCGCGCACATGAGAGCTCGGGTGGCGCCGCGTCCGCGACGCAGGTGGCCGGCCTCACGTCCTTGGGTGGCCGGCACGCTGGTGGTCATGACCGCTTTGGCTACCCCGGAGGCGCTGCCCGCCGCCGGTTCGACCGAGCCGACGATCCCGGACCCGCCTATTCCTGCTGCGGTCACAAGCCTCGGTGAGCCCGACCCGGCACTGATCACGGCGGCGCTGGCCTCAGCCGTGCCCCAGGGTCTCGCGCAACCGGCGTTGGGGAGGCGGGTGGTGGCGGCTGTTTCGTCCCTGTCGGGCACCGGCACCGGTGTGGGTTCGGGTCCTGCCGTACTCACCGACGCCACACCCTTCCGCCCGGCATCGACCCTGAAGTTGTTGACTGCCACGGCCGCGCTCGACTCGCTCGGACCGGCTCACACGTTCACGACCACCGCGACCCTCGAACCCGTCGGCAGCGGGGATGCCGGCGACCCACGCGTCGTAGTGCTCGTAGGCGGAGGGGATCCCTTGTTGGCTCGCCGCCCTGATCCACTGGCTTACCCGCACCGTGCCGACGTCCGCACTCTCGCCCGGCAGACCGCCGCCGAGCTGTCGACCCTCGGCGTACGCAGGGTGCGGTTGCGCTACGACACCGACTTGTTCACCGGTCCGGCGGTCAGTCCACACTGGCGCTCGGACTACGTGCCGGAGGGGATCGTGTCGCCGATCACGGCCCTGTGGGTGGACGAGGGTCGCTCGACGACCGGCACTGGCCGCGTCGAGGCCCCGGCGCTCACGGCCGCGTCAGCCTTCCGGGCGCACTTGTCCAGAGCGGGAATCCGGGTGGTTGGACCCGTCAGCACCCAAGTGTCCAGTTCGGCCGCCACCACCCTGGCCACCGTCGCTTCGGCGCCACTGGCCCAGGTCGTCGAACACGTGGTGGCGTCCAGCGACAACGAAGCCGCCGAAGTGCTGGCCCACCACGTTGGCCTGGCGGTGGTGGGCGAAGGCAGCTTCGCCGGGGGCATCACCGGGGTCGGCAGCGTGCTGCGCGGGCTCGGTATCCCGCTCGACGGCGCGGTGCTGCGCGACGGCAGCGGTCTTGCGCGCTCCAATCGACTCACGGCCGCGACGTTGGTCGGCCTGCTCAAACGCGCGGCCGATCCCACGATGCCGCATCTGCGCTCGGTCCTGACCGGGCTGCCGGTGGCTGGTTTCACGGGCTCACTCGCGTTGCGGTTCGCGGCAGGGCGGTCGGCCGGGCGAGGGCAGGTGCGGGCCAAGACCGGCACGTTGACCGGCGTGCACGCGTTGGCCGGACTCGTGACGGACCGAGATCAGGTGACCTATGCGTTCGTGTTGGCCGCCGACCGGGTCGCTCCGGACCGCTCGCTGGCAGCCCGGGTTGCGCTGGATCGGCTGTCCGCGACTCTGGCGGCCTGTCGTTGTTCGGCCAAGTAGGGTCGCACCATGCCTGCCGGCCGCTCGCCTGTTGATTGGGACACCGCTGCGGCGTTGGGCTCCAAGATCGCCGGTGACGGGCCGGCGGCAGACTTTCGCGAAGCGGAGCGAGTCGTCGCCGAGCTGCGCGCAGGAGCGACTCGGTCAACCGGTCTGGTGCAGCAGTTCACCGGACTCGAGGCGGCGCACGACGACGCTCCCGTCCTGGTCGTCGATCGGGCCACCTGGATCCGTGCCAACGCCGACGGGTTCGCGCGACTGATCGATCCGGTGGTCGTCAGGCTCAGCAAGGCGTCGGCCTCCGGCGGAACCGGTGCCCTCGGCTCCGCGATCGGTGCGAAAGTAGCCGGCGCCCAGATCGGGCTTGTGCTGGGCTTCTTGGGCAGTCGCGTCCTTGGCCAGTTC
>JAKFXV010000291.1 GCA_021731205.1 Nocardioides sp.
GCCTGACGACCTTCAGCGACGTCTCGTTCGTCGTGCAGTTCCTGATCTCGCTGATCGGGTTGGGCGTCGCGATCGACTACTCCCTGCTGCTGGTCTCGCGATGGCGCGAGGAGCGCGCGCACGGCCGCGACAACGAGGAGGCCGTGATCGTCGCGATGAAGACCGCCGGCGAGGCGGTGCTCGCCTCCGGGGTGACGGTCGCGATCAGCCTCGTGGCGTTGCTGGTCGTGCCGGTGCCGTTCCTGCGCAGCATGGGGATCGGCGGCATGTTGATCCCGCTGGTCAGCGTCGCCGTGGTGCTCACCTTGCTGCCCGCGTTGTTGTCGAGCATCGGACCACGCATCGACTGGCCCCGGATCCGCAAGGAAGGCGTGGCCTCGCGCGGTTGGTCGGCCTGGGCGCGGGGGATCGTCAAGCACCGCTTCCTGGCGGCGGGGGCCGCGCTGATCGCGCTGGGCTTCATGGTCGCCCCGGTGTTCAGCCTGCAGATCGGCACCTCCGGCATCGACTCGCTGGCTCGCAGTGGGCCGCCGCTCCAGGCGCTGCAGACGCTGCGGGACGGCGGGATCGGCCAGGGCCTGCTCACGCCGATCGTGGTGCTGGTCCCCTCCGATCAAGCAGAGGTGGCGGCCGAGGCGGCGCGCGGGGTGGACGGCGTACAACTGGCGGCGGTGGTGGCCGACGAGGCCGACGTCGCCGTGATCGACGTACTCCCCGTCGAGGAGACCGTGGACAGTTCGGGCAAGGTCGTGGTCGAAGGCGTCCGATCAGCGGTCGAGGCCGCCGTGGACGGCCCCGTGGGCGTGACCGGCGCCGGCGCCACGGTCGAGGACTACTTCAGCGCGGTCTACAACAACTTCCCCTATGTCTTGGGGCTGATCGCGATCATCACGTTCGTGCTGTTGGTGCGGACCTTCCGGTCGATCCTGCTGCCGATCAAGGCCGTGCTGCTCAACTTGATCTCGCTGGCCGCGGTGTTCGGCAGCGTCGTGTTCTTCTGGCAGCAGGGCAACGGGTCGGACCTGCTGTTCGACGTCTCCCCGACAGGTGCGATCACGTTCTGGTTGCCGGTGCTGATCTTCGCGTTCCTCTTCGGTCTGTCGATGGACTACGAGGTGTTCATCCTGGCCCGGATGCGTGAGGAGTACGACGCGACGGGCGACACCCAGGCGGCCGTGATCACCGGGCTCGGCCGGACCGGGCGGCTCGTCACGTCTGCGGCGCTGATCCTGTTCTTCGCCTTCGCCGCACTGGCCTCCGCGCCCGGAACGGACATCAAGGTGCTCGGCACGGCTCTCGGAGTGGGCATCCTGATCGACGCGACGATCGTCCGCGCGCTGCTGGTGCCGGCACTGGTCAGCCTGTTCGGGGCCTGGAACTGGTGGCTGCCGGTGTGGCTCGCCCGGATCCTGCGCGTGGAGCCCTCCCCCCTGCGTCCTGAGTTGGGCGAGCCCGAACCGGAGAAGCAGCCCTCGCTGGTGTGAACCGAGGACTCCTTGCGCCGCGCCACCCCAGCCGCAACGTCATACGAAGTGGTCGCAATAGCAGCCAGAACGTATGACGTCCCGGCCGGGGCCTCGGGGACGTCATACGAAGTGGTCGCAATAGCAGCCAGAACGTATGACGTCCGGCTGGGCTTCAGGGGGCGCGCTGGGTGAGGCCGTTGCCGAAGGACACTCCGGAGCCCGCGACCTCGTAGAGCATCACGAAGACATCGTCGGGGCGCTGCCCCGTCGATGCGACGATGCGCCGGTTGACGTCGGCGATCAGGGCCTTCTTGATCTCGTCGGACCGACCGGTGATGAAGGAGATCTCGATCATCAGCAGCTGATCGGAGTAGGTCAGGTCGAGGAAGGCCGGCGTATGCCGGAAGTCTGCGTCGGCGTACTCGCAGAACAGCTGGAACCGGTCGTCGGTCGGGATCCCGAGGTTGGCGATCAGCGCCTCTTGGATGCTGGTCGCGATCGCGGTCTTGTCCTCCTCCGAGCGTCCTGCGCGGAGGTGGATCTTGGTGAGCGGCATGAGGTCGTTTCGTCCTTCCTAGTCGTGCGGGCCGAGCCCTGATTGGGACAGTGTGGCTCACGGTTGGGTACGCCGCAGGCGCAGGGACGCGCCGTCCAGCAGTGCGGTCGACGGCGCCGCCTGGGTGAGCGCCTGGATGAAGGCCTCCCGTCGATCTTCAGCACCCGGGCGGCGGTGAGCGCCGTCACGGTGGCCGTGCGCGGGGTGTTCTCGATCAGGCCGATCTCGCCGAAGTGCGTTCCGGCACCCATGGCCGGAAGCTCGATCTCGTGTCCGCTCTCGTCGGTCGCGGAGACCGCGAAGTCGCCGCTCTCGATGACATAGAACGCGTCCGCCGGCTCGCCCTGGCGCACGACCACCGTGTCGGGCTCGACATCGACGAACTCGGCGGTCCCGGCGAGCTGGTCGATCGCGCCCTCCGAGACCGACGCGAACAGGTCGCTGCCGGCCAACAGGGACACCTTCGGCGCCAGCGCCGCACGTCGTACGACGGACTGCTGGTCCATCCGGCGCAGCCACGGCAACCCGAGAAGGCACAGCAACGGGATGCCCAACCCGGCGAACACGATCATCGCCTCGAGGCCGAACCACGCCAACCCGATCGGGGTGATGACCGAGCCGAAGAGCACCGCCAGCAGCACCAGCGTCTCGAACGCACCGAACACGCGGCCGAGCAACTCGTTGGGCAGGGTGCGCTGCAGGGCGGTGATCGCCAGCACGTCGACCACCAGGGTGCCGGCTCCCCGAACGACCTGGGCGACGAATGCGACGACCGGCTGGTCGAAGACGAGGAACACCAGCGTCGGCAGGCAGTACGCCGCCATCCCGATCAGGATGATGGTGCCCAGCTTGGGCAGCCGCTCAAGGCGGGTGACCAGCCCGGCCGCCGCGACGCCGCCGACGCCCAGCCCGGCCAAGAGGTAGCCGTAGCCCTCCGCGCCGGTGCCCAAGATGTCGCGCGAGACCACCACGAACAGCACGGTGTCCATGCCGAAGACGATCGTGGCGACCACGCTGTAGGCCACCAGGGTCGCGGCCGACGCGGATGAGGCGATCGCGCGCATGCCCACCTGCATCTGCTTCCACGGCCCCGCCTCGCCTCCCTCGGTGACGTCGACGGGGGTGCTGCGCACCCGGATCAGGATCGTGAGCCCGGCCGACACGAGGTAGGTCAGGGCGTTGACGAGGATCGCGATCCACGGCTCGCCGAAGAGCAGGAGCAACGCACCCAGCCCGGGTCCGGCGATCACGCAGACGTTGTCGATCGTGTTGCGCAGTGCGTTGGCGGCGCCGAGCTCCTTCTCCGGCACCAGCTGCGGGGTCAGCGCGGCGGCCGCGGGTTGGTAGGCCGTCCCGACGACCGAGGCGACGCCGGCGGTGATGACCACGAGGATCGGGGCTGCGTCGACGTACATCTCGATGGCCATCAGCACCATCGACGCACCGGCGATCAGGTCCAGGACGAACATCAACCTGACCCGCTCGAAACGCTCGGCGATGACTCCGCCGTACGCACTGAAGAGCAGGGCCGGCACGAACCGGCCGGCGGTCGCGGCCGCCACCCAACTGGGCGATCCCGTCGCATCGAGCAACCAGACGACCAGGGCGACGTTGTAGGCCCAGGCGCCGATCGAGGAGGTCGTGAAGGCGGTGGCGAACAGCGCGAAGTCGCGGTTGCGCAGGGTGCTCAGCAGGCCGGGTGCCTTGGTGTCCGCCACGGGGGCAACCCTGGCACAGGAACCGCCCGGCAGGGCAGTGCCCGACCCGCCGCTCGCTAGCTGCTGCCCTGGGCGCTAGTCCACCTCCGCCGACGGATGTCGAGACGACCGCACCGGCTCAGAGCTGGAGTTCGAGGCGCTCACTGGTCGGGCGAGAACAGCAGATCAGCATCTGGTCCATGGCTGCCTGCTCGCGTTTGGTCAGCACCAGGTCACGGTGGTCGACCGTGCCGGCGAGGACGGGGGTGATGCAGGAGCCGCAGATGCCGTCGCGGCAGTCGTTCTCCACCTCGATGCCCAGCGCGAGGACCACGTCCAAGATGTTGGCGTCCGGCTGCAGGCGCAGGGTGTGCCCGGAGGAGGCGAGCACGAGTTCGTACGTCGACCCGTCCAGCGCTTCGGCGGGTCCCTCCTTGCGCTCGACCCCGGCGGTCGAGAACAGCTCGAACCGCACCAGATCCTGATCGGCGCCGTGAACGGCTTCGGCCGCGGCCTCGACGGCCCGCAACAGCGGCAGCGGGCCGCACACGTAGATCAGCCCGCCCTCGGGCGTGCTGCGCACCAGCGCGTCGAGATCCGGGCGCCCGTCGACATCCTCGGCCAGCAGGGTGACCCGCCCGCCCAGAGCGGCCAGCCGCTGCCGGAACGCGATCGCGGCAGTGGAGCGGGCGCCGTACGTCAACGAGAAGGGCTTGGCCTCGCGCGCCAACTGCTCGGCCATGGCCATCATCGGCGTGATCCCGATGCCACCCGCGATCAGGGTGTGGT
>JAKFXV010000342.1 GCA_021731205.1 Nocardioides sp.
GGCTCCCTGATCGCCGGCAGCGTCGTACTCTCAGACTCGTGCTCGTTCATAACGTGATGCTCCTTCGACCACGGACCCAGTCCGCGGCATCACGCCGAGCCACTTACACAAAATTCCTGACAGACCCGCCGACGACGAGGAGGCTCAGCCGAAGCGGCCGGAGATGTAGTCCTCGGTGCGCTGGTCGTTGGGGTTGGTGAACAGCTTGCTGGTGAGGTTGTACTCCACGAGCAGGCCGGTGCGGTTGCCGGTGGTCTCGTCGGGGCGGGCGGTGAAGAACGCCGTCCGGTCCGAGACGCGGGCCGCCTGCTGCATGTTGTGGGTCACGATGATGATGGTGTACTCCTCGCGCAGCGAGACCATCAGGTCCTCCACCCGCGACGTCGCGATCGGGTCGAGCGCCGAGCACGGCTCGTCCATCAAGATGACCTCGGGCTTGGTGGCGATCGTCCGGGCGATGCACAGCCGCTGCTGCTGACCGCCCGAGAGGCCGTAGGCCGACTGCTTGAGCTTGTCCTTCACCTCGTCCCACAACGCCGCCCCGCGCAGCGCCTCCTCGACCAGCGCGTCCATGTCGTCGACCTTCATCCCCGTGACCCGCGGGCCGTACGCGATGTTGTCGTAGATCGACTTCGGGAACGGGTTGGGCTTCTGGAAGACCATGCCGATGTTGGTTCGCACCGCGATCGGGTCGACGCCACGGGCATAGATGTCGTAGCCGTGATAGGTCACCTCACCCTTGACCCGCGCGCCCGGCACCAGGTCGTTCATCCGGTTCAGGCAGCGCAACACCGTCGACTTGCCGCAGCCCGACGGGCCGATCAGCGCGGTGATCTCGTGCTTGCCGAACGACAGGTTCACATCGTGTACGGCGTGGAAGTCGCCGTAGTACACATTGAGGTCGAGCGCCTCCATCACCGGGTCAGGCGGCAGATCGGGTACGACGCGCTCGGGGTCGCTGAGCGTGCCTAGGTCCGGGCTGATCGACCCGGACTCGACCGAGCCGCTCGGCGAGCCGGCGAACTGCGGACTCCCGGCGTTGGTGCCGGCTCCGATGGTCACGGATGCAGGTGGCGTCGACATGTTCTCCCTCACCAGGTCTTCTGGAACTTGTTGCGGATCACGATGGCCAAAGTGTTCATGCCGAGGATCATCACCAGCAGCACGATAATCGCGGCGGCGGCGGCGGTTTGGAACTCGGCTTGCGGCTGAGAGGTCATGTTGTAGATCTGCATCGGCAACGCTGTGAAAGCGCTCAGGAAGCCGTTGGGATCGAATCGGACTCCTACCGCAACGCCGAGCAACAGCAGCGGCGCGGCCTCGCCGATGGCCCGCGACAGACCCAGGATCGTGCCGGTCGCGATTCCGGGCACCGCCGCAGGCAGTGTCTGGCGCCAGGTGGTCTGCCATACGGTGGCGCCGAGCGCCAGCGAGCCGAACCGGATCTCACTCGGCACCGCGCGCAGTGCCTCGCGGGTGGTGATGATGATCACCGGCAGGATCAGCAGCGCCAGCGCGATCGCGCCGCCCAGCACGATCCCGGTCACCTGGAAGCCCAAGAGCGCCATCGTGGCGACGGCCAACAACCCGTAGACGACCGACGGGACCGCAGCGAGGTTCTGCAAGTTGAGTTCGATCAGCCGGTTGTACCACCGGTGTCGATCGGCGAACTCCTCAAGATAGAGAGCCGAGGCGATCCCGATCGGCACAGCCAGGGTGGCTGTGCCGAGCATCAGCCACATCGACCCCAAGATCCCGGCCCGGAAGCCGGTCTCCTCGGGCCGAACCCGGGAGAAGTAGTTGGTCAACAGCGCGCCATCGAAGCGGCCGGCGCCATCAAGGGCGGTCGACACGATCAGGAGCATCAGCACCATCACGCCGAAGAACAAGGAGAACCACAAGGCGCCGAGGAAGACCAAGGAGCCGGGGGTTCGGTCGCGGCCGCGGCCGGTGGCCTGGACCGTCTCACGCGCCGTACGCGCCGCGACATTGGCCCGATCAGGGATCACGGGAGTGGACACGTCAGTACTCCTGCCGATAGCGGCGGACCAGCGCGATGCTGATCATGTTGATCACCAAGGTGATCGCGAACAGCAGTGCGCCGACGACGAACAGCGTGTTGTACGTCGTGGAGCCGACCGGGTTCTCCCCACCTGCAGTCACCGCGATGTAGGCCGTCATCGCCTGCATCCCCTCCGACGGGTTGGCGGACAGGTTCGGCAGCGAGCCGGCAGCCAGCGTGACGATCATCGTCTCGCCGACCGCCCGGGACAGACCAAGCACGATCGCGGCGGCGATGCCCGACAGCGCGGCCGGGAAGACGACCCGCAGCGTGGTCTGCATCCGGTTCGCCCCCATCGCGAAGGAGCCTTGACGAAGCGCCAGCGGCACCGCGCTCATCGCGTCCTCCGACAGCGACGCGACGGTCGGAATGATCATCACTCCGAGCACCAGGCCGGCCGACAGTGCGTTGGTGAACCCGACGTCGAGGCTCAGCAGGTCCTGCAGCACCAGGGGGGTGACCACCGAGAGCGCGAAGAAGCCGTAGACGACCGACGGGACGCCGGCCAGCAGCTCGAGGGTCGGCTTGAGCCGGCGGCGTACCCGAGGCGAGGCGTACTCCGAGAGATACATCGCCGCCCCGAGTCCCAGCGGCACAGCCACGAGCAGCGCGATGATCGTGATCAGGAACGTCGCACTGACCAGGGGCAGGACGCCGTACAACGGGTCGACGGAGTCGTTGGGCTTCCATTCGGTCCCGACGAGGAAGTCGAGCGGCCGGACCTCTGAGAAGAACTCCACGGTCGGCACGATGAGGGTGATCACGATGCCGATCGTGGTGATGATCGACACGAAGGCGCAGGTGAAGAGCACCGTCTTGATGAGGGTCTCCCCCGGCCGGGACCTGCCCCCGAGGTCAAGGGTTCGTTGCGCACCCGACGGGCCCGACCCGGAGGTCGAGCCCGTCGAGTCCATGAGAGCTGCCATGGCGATCGGCTCCGTCAGCCAGCCCTAGCCCGTGATGCCGGCCAAGGTGGCCTGGGTCGCGGCGTACTGCTCGTCGTTCAGCGGGATGTACTTCGACACCTCGGCGACCGCGTCGAGGTTCTCGATGTAGAAGTCGACGTACTCCTTGACTGCGGGCTTCTCGGTGTAGCTCGCGTTGCTGACGTAGATGAACAGCGGCCGGGCGAGCGGGGTGTAGGTCCCGTCCGCGGCGGTCTCGGCCGACGGGAGCACACAACCCGCACCCGAGTCGACCGCCAGCGCCTTGAGGCTGTCGGCGTTCTCCTCGTAGTAGGTGTAGCCGAAGTAGCCCATCGCGCCTTCGGTGCCTGCGACGCCGGTGGCGATCACGTTGTCGTCCTCGGAGGCTTCGTAGTCGCTGCGGGAAACACCTTCCTCACCGTTGATCTCGTCGGTGAAGTAGTCGAAGGTGCCCGAGTCGGCGCCCGGGCCGAAGAGGCTGAGCTCCTGGTCGGGGAAGCCCGGATCGACCTGGTTCCAGTTGCTGATCGTGGAGTCCGTGCCCCAGATCGCGGCCAGCTGCTCGGTCGTCACACAGTCGACCTCGACATCGGGGTGCACCACGACTGTGAGCGCGTCGGTCGCAACCTGGAGCTCGGTGTAGGCGATCCCGGCATCGGCACACACCGGGGCTTCCTCGTCGTCCTTGATCGGGCGGGAGGCATCGGAGATGTCGGTCTTGCCCTGGCAGAACACCTCGAAGCCGCCACCGGTGCCGGCCTCCCCGACGGTGACCCGGATGTCGGGGTTCTCCTCCGCGAGCAACTCGGCGGCGGCATCGCTGAGCGGGAACACCGTGGAGGAGCCGTCGACTGCCACGCTCCCCGAGACGCCCCCCTCTTCATCGGTGGCACCGGACTGGCCACCGCAGGCGGTCAGCGCGAGAGCAAGAACAGCAATGCTGGGAGCGATAACCCAACGCTTGGGCGTGCGAGTCACTTCGTATCTCCTGAGTGGTCTGAGGACTCTGACATCGCCGAAGTTAGGGACGGTGCATGACCGGATACTCCCGGCTGGGTGAACGCCAGATGAACGACGTCCGTCGGCTTAGCGGACCTGATGCAGCTCGGTCGCGAGCACGGTGCCGGCGCGGTGATGGACGACCATGAAGGCACCCGGCTCGAGCTTCACCGGATCGACGCCGAGGCACTCGAAAACCCAGGGCAGCACCGGTCGGTGCGAGCACAACAGCGAGTTCTCCGGCTTGCTCAACAGCTTCGCCACGACTGCAGCCACGCTCTCGCGGGTTGCGCCCTCCTCGCTCAGATCGAGCCGGCGCCGGGTCTTGAGCCCCCGCCCCTCGGCGTACGGCGTGACGGTGCGCAGGCAACGCTCGCTGGCGGAGGTGACCACCCGACCCACGTCGTACGCCGCGAACAGGGGCGCCAGGCGCGCGGCCTGTTGGGTCCCGGTCTTGAGCAGCGGCCGCACCGGGTCGTCCTGACGCCACGCCCTCC
>JAKFXV010000086.1 GCA_021731205.1 Nocardioides sp.
GACCCGGCTCTCTGCGTCCGGGAAATCTCCCTGCACACGCAGGCGATTCGGGCCGTCCAGGCGATAGCGGCGCGGCGCGGATTGCAGCAACCGCAACACGCTGCCCGGGTCGATCGGCGGCTTGTCGACAAATTCGATGCGGATGCCCTTGGCGCCGGCGTCGATCTTGCGTATGCCGAGTCGCTTGGCGCGTATCTTCAGCCCTGCGGCTTTGAAAAGCACCCGGCTCGGTTCCGGTAGTCCCCCGAACCGGTCGATCACTTCTTCCTGCAGTGCTTGCAACGACTCCTCGTTCTCGGTGCTCGCGATGCGCTTATACAGCACGAGGCGCAGATGGATATCGGGAAGGTACGAATCCGGGAACAGCGCCGGCGCATGCAGGTTGATCTCGGTCGTGAGGTCGGTGGCGTCCTCGAGGTCGACGATCCACGCGTCGCAGTCGAGCGAGGCCGCTTTGGCCAGTGCGCGCGGATTGTCGCCAGGCACGTAGAGCACGGACCGGCGCGGCCGGAAGCCCTGTCCCTGCGCGTCGGGCATCGCTCAGCGCTCGCCGACGGTCTGGATCGGCAGCCGCACGGAGAGCACGGTGTTGCCGGGCTCGGAGGAGATCGTGATCTCCCCGCCGTGGCGTTCGACCACGATCCGACGCGCGATGTCGAGCCCGAGACCGGTGCCCTGCCCGACCTCCTTGGTCGTGTAGAACGCCTCGAACGCGCGCTCGGCGACCTCGGCGGACATCCCATGCCCGGTGTCGGCGAAGTCGACGATGACGTGCTCGCCATCTCGTCGCACGCCGATCCGCAGCACACCGGAACCGTCCATGGCGTCGATCGCGTTGCCGATCAGGTTCGTCCACACCTGGTTGAGCTCGCCGGCGTACGCCTGGATGTGCGGCACGTCGGGGTCGTAGTCCTTGACGACCGTGACGCCGCGCTTGAGCTGATGACCGAGCATCACCAGAGTGCTGTCGAGGCCGTCGGTGAGGTCGATGTCCTGCCAGGCCGCGCGGTCCATCTGGGTGTAGGAGCGCACCGAGGAGACCAGGGCCGAGATCCGTCCGGTGGAGTCCTTCACCTCTGCCATCAGGCCCGCGACCGACGAGGTGCTCGCGACCCACTCCATCGCCGCGCGAAGCGCCGTCCCGGGCAGGGCCTCGGCGGCGCGTTCGCACCAGGCCACGTCGATGCCGGCGGCGGCCAGGCCGGGGGCGACGCTCCAGGCCCGGACCACGCCCTGCCGGGTGAGCCAATCGGCCAGCTCGTCCTCGAGATCGGCCCGGGCCAGCGCATCCAGGTCGGCAGGGGGACCCGACAGGCCTTGACGCAGTGACTCGAGGGCACTGAACTGGTCGGCGGTGATCTGCGCTTGGGCCAGCCGGGTGAGCGAGGTCATCATCACCGCGCAGACCTGGTCGAGCGCGTCCACCGCCCGGATCGCGGCGGCCGCCGGGTTGTTGAGCTCGTGGGCGAGTCCGGCCGCGAGGGTGCCGAGCGTCACCAGGGACTCGCGTTGCCGCACGGTGGACTCGATGGTGCGGGCGGTGCGGTAGACGCCGCTGATCAGATGGGTGCCGAACGGGAACCAGGCGGTCGCGCGATCGCGGAGCACCGTGGCCGGCACCCGCAGCAGCCGGCCGGATGACGCGCCGCGGGCGGTGGCGAGGTAGACCCCCGAGTCGTCCCAGGCCCGGAAGCCTCCGGCCCAACTGCCCGGCTCCGCCATCCGGGCGACGACGGTGTCTTCGCGGCCCGTACGCCGGACCAGGTCGATGCTGCCCTCGAGCAACACCCACCAGTCGTCGGCCGGTTCGGCTTCGTGGAACAGGTCCTCGCCCGGCACGATCTCGACCTCGCTGCCGCCGGCGATCAACTCGGCAAGCTGTTCGTCGGACAGGCCGGCGAAGATCGGCAGTTCGTGGAGGTCGTCGGGCGTCATCGATGTCGGCTCAGATCGTCGCCAGGTAGCGGTGCACCAGGTGAGTCGCCATGGCACCTTCGCCCACCGAGGAGGCCACTCGTTTCATCGAGTCGAGCCGGACGTCACCGGCCGCGAAGATCCCTGGGCAGCTGGTCTCGAGCGCAAAGGGCGCCCGCTCGAGCGGCCAGCCACGGCCGCCGGGGGTCGCGAGCATGTCGTGCCCCGTAACGATGAACCCCAGTTTGTCGCGGGCGATCCCGGGACCGAGCCACTCAGTCCGAGGCGAGGCACCGATGTAGACGAACAACCACGACGCGGCGACGTCCTCGGTGCTGCCGTCGGACCGGTCGGTGAGCGTGAGTTCTTCGAGGTGATGCTCGCCGCGGGCCTCGGTGACCTCTGTGCGATAGCGCACCTCGATGCTGGGCGCCGCCTCGATCCGCTCGATGAGGTACTGCGACATGGTGTCGGTCAGCGATCCCGCGCGCACCAGCATGACGACCCGGTCGGCGTACCTCGACAAGTTGAGCGCGGCCTGACCCGCGGAGTTCGCGGCACCGACCAGGTAGACGTCCTCGCCCTTGGTCTGCTCGGCCTCTCCGGCCGTGGCGCCGTAGAAGACCCCGCGCCCGGCGAGGTCGTCGGCGCCGGTGGCGGCGAGCCGGCGGTAGGAGACGCCCGTCGCCACGATCAGCGCTCGGGCCTCGATCTCGGCGCCTTCGAACAGCACCGCGTGCACGGGACCGCGTGACTCCAGGCCGATGACGTCGCGGGCGAGGACGATCTCGGCGCCGAAGCGGGTGACCTGGGCGAGCGCCCGGCGGGCCAGCTCGGCGCCGCTGAGGCCCTTGGGGAAGCCGAGATAGTTCTCGATCGACGCGCTCTGGCCGGCCTGACCGCCGGGGGCCTCGCGTTCCACGACGACGGTGCGAAGGCCTTCGGAGGCGGCGTACACCGCGGCGGCCAGACCGGCCGGGCCGCCGCCCACGATGCACACGTCGTAGAGCGGTTGCGAGGCCGTGGTGCGCAACCCGAGCGCATCGGCCACCGCCAGCGTGGTGGGGGCGCGCAGGGTCTCGCCGTCGGGAATCAACACCAGCGGCAGGTCGTCGGACGTGGCGCCGGCCAGCTCGACCAGTCGGGTCGCCTCCGCGTCACGCTCGACGTCGTACCACCGGTAGGGGACGTGGTTGCGGGCCAGGAACAGCTTGATCTCATGCCCACGATCGGACCAGCGGTGGCCGACCAGGCGCACGTCGGTTGTGAGGTGGCGGTGATCCTGCTCCCAGTCGGAGAGCAGTTCGTCGATGACCGGATAGAGCCGTTCCGCCGGCGGGTCCCAGGGCTTGAGCAGGTAGTAGTCCAGGCCGATGTCGTTGATCCCGCGGATCGCGACGTCGGTGTCGGCGTACGCCGTGAGCAGGAGCGTCTTGGCGCCCGGGGCATGGACCAGCGCTGCCTGCAGCAGCTCGATCCCGGTCATCTGAGGCATCCGCTGGTCGGCCACGATCACGGCGACCGGATCGCCACGCAGGGCCAACCGGGTCAACACGTCCAACGCCTCGCTGCCGGAGGTGGCGCGTACGACGCGGTAGTCAGGGGAGTACTGGTTGCTCAGATCGCGCGCGATCGCGGCCAACACCCCCGGGTCGTCGTCGACCGCGACGATCGTCGGTTTGCTCACGGGGACACCGTAGCGCCGGGCATGGGATGCGCCGCTGGGTGACCGAGGACCACAATGGCGCCTAATCAGGAGGTGTGCATGGGGATGCATCGCGTCGATCAGACGACCGAGCAGATGATCCGCAGCGTGCTGGCGTACGCCGAGAACCGGCTGCGGATGGATCCCGTCCCACTCGACGAGGGACTGCTCTCGGCGACCGAGCTCTATCACCGCCTGGAGAGGCTGATCCGAGACGAGCCCCGCCACCCCGACGAGGTGCTGGGGGTCTACGCCTCGGTCATCGCCCCGAGCGTGATCTCTGCGGACAGCCCGCGGTTCTTGGGCTTCATCCCCGCTGCGCCCACGAAGGCCAGCCTGCTCTTCGACATGTTGGTCTCCTGCGCCTCGATCCAGGGAGTCTCGTGGCTGGAGGCTTCCGGCGCGATCGCCGCCGAGAACACCGTCTTGCGTTTCCTCGCCGACGAGGCCGGGCTGCCCGGCTCGGCCGGGGGCTGCTTCGTCTCGGGGGGATCGGCAGGCAACCTGTCGGCGCTCGCCGTCGCTCGGGACGCGGCCCGGAGCCGGCTCGGATCGTCAGTGGCCGGTCGTCGGCTGCGAATCGCGATGAGCGACGACGCACACTCCTCGATCGTGTCGACGCTTCGGCTGTTGGATCTGGACGCCCTGATCGTGCCCACGCCCGATCACCGGCTGACGGGCGCGGCCCTGGAGGCGGCTCTAGCGGCCGAAGCCGACCTTACAGATGTTGCCGGCGTCGTGTGTACGGCGGGCACGACCAACGCCGGCATCGTCGACGACTTGGCCGAGGTGGGCGAGATCGCCCGACGCAACGGCTGGTGGTTCCACGTCGACGGGGCGTACGGCGGCGCGGGGATGC
>JAKFXV010000087.1 GCA_021731205.1 Nocardioides sp.
GCCACACATCGGCGCTGGGTGCCGGCCGAGGATGCGCTCACGGGTGCAGCCTCGCAAACTCCACGTGACTGCGCGAACCCCTGGAACCGATTCCAGGGGTTCTGCGTCGAAACCACATGACACGCCTGGACCAAGCCCCCTCGAACTTCGGCACCTCGACGCCACGCCGGCGAATCCGGCGCCGGTCCCTGCTGGCCTGCTTGACGGTGTTCGGAATCGTCATGGTGCTGCTCGCCGGCTGCTCCGGAGGTGGGTCCGAAGACGCCTCGACAGCAGCGGACATGGAGGTCACCGATGGCCTCGCCATGGACCGGCCGGCCCCCGCGGCCGAGTCCGGGGTCGATGACGCCGGTGGCGACGGGAGCGAAGACTCGGCGATGGCCTCCACGTTGCGCAGCGAGCAGCTCGCCCCCCAACAGGCGGCAGTGATCTCGACCGGCACGGTCACCTTGAGGTCCGATGACGTCGCTGCCGCGCGGCTGGCGCTGTCCAAGGTCATCGACACCTACCGAGGTCGGGTGGCAGAGGAACAGACCGACACCGACGACACCGGAGAGCTGGTGTCGGCTCGGGTTGTGCTGCGGGTGCCCAGCGACAGCTTCAGTAGGGTGATGGACGACCTGGAGGCGATCACCGACTTCCACTCGCGCACCGTCGGCACCGAAGACGTGACCACCCAGGTGATCGATGTCGAGGCCCGGGTGCGCGCGCAGTCCAAGAGCCTGGCGCGGATCGAGGCGCTGCTGGCCGAAGCGACCACCTTCCGTGACGTCGTGACCCTGGAGACCCAGCTCACGACCAGGCAGGCCGAGCTCGAGTCGCTCAAGGCGCAGCAGGCCTGGTTGGCGGATCAGACCTCCATGGCCACGATCTCGGTCTACCTCGAGCAGCTGCCGGACAAGAAGAAGGGCTCGGACGACTCCGGCTTCGTCGCCGGGCTGAAGGCCGGCTGGGAGGCGCTCGGCAAGGCGACCGCCGACGTAGTCACCCTGATCGGCGCGACGCTCCCCTTCGTCGTGGTCCTGGGCGTGCTCGCCTGGCCGGGGTTGTTCCTGTGGCGCAGGCTGAGAGTCAGTCGAGCGGGTGCGCCTGCACAAACTCCGTCAGCCGCTTCAACTGGTCCGGATCCGTCGTCGGAATGACGCCGTGACCGAGGTTGAAGACGTGACCCCGGGCGGCACGGCCCTCGACAAGGATCGCCGCGGCCCGCGCGTTCATCACCTCGGTCGGAGCGAACAGCAGGGCCGGGTCGAGATTGCCCTGCACGACGCGATCGCCGACCGCGTCGATGGCCGTGGTCAACGGAGTACGCCAGTCGACGCCGACCACGTCGGCCCCCGCGTCCGCCATCGGGCCCAGCAGGTTGGAGGTCCCGACACCGAAGTGGATCCGCGGCACGCCCAGGTTTGCAACCGCGCCCAGCACCGCGGCGCTGTGTGGCTGGACGTGGTCGCGGTAGTCACGGGGGGTCAGCGCACCGGCCCATGAGTCGAAGAGCTGGACAGCGCTGGCGCCGGCCGCGACCTGGACCTGCAGGTAGGTCGCGGCGATGCCGGCGATCTTGCGCATCAGCGCGGACCAGACCTCGGGAGCCCCGAACATCATCGCCTTCGTGAGCGCATGATCCTTGGAGGGGCCGCCCTCCACGAGGTACGACGCCACCGTGAACGGCGCCCCGGCGAACCCGATCAGCGGGACCGCTCCCAACTCGGCCACCAGACTCCGCACCGCGGCAGCGACGAAGTCGACGTGACCAGGTGTCAGGTCATCGATGGCAGCCACGTCGGCGAGGGTGCGGACCGGGTGGGCCACGACCGGTCCCACCCCCGCGACGATGTCGAGGTCGACACCGACCGCCTTCAGGGGCAAGACGATGTCGGAGAACAAGATCGCCGCGTCCACGGCGTACCGGCGCACCGGCTGCAAGGTGATCTCGGTGACCAGCTCCGGATTCATGCAGGCCTCGAGCATGCCGACGCCCCGGCGCACCCGCAGGTACTCGGGCAGCGAGCGACCTGCCTGGCGCATGAACCACACGGGAGTGTGTTGCGGGCGCTCACCGCGGGTCGCCCGGAGGAAGGGCCCGTCCACCGGGCTGACTGGTGTCGATAGACCCGGGCTCACGGCCGAATCCTCGCAGTTCAGGCGGCGTGTTGGCACATCGCGCTGTTGACCGCCGACCTACTGTGGAGGACATGGTCGTCCGACAGGGTGCCCCTCCCGGCACGCGTTCGGGTGCCCATTCTGCGGGCTCCGATGGCGCCCCACCCTCGGTGTTCAAACGAGCGGTGGCCGGCATGCGTCAGGCTGCTCTGCGCCCCGAACTGGTCTGCGAGGAGATGCCCGCCCCTCAACGGATCGCGCCGTTCTCGGCCGCGCTGTCCGCCGACGTCCGGATCGACGACGAGGACCTCGGCACCGGGCGCATCATCTTGTTGCACGACCCGGCCGGCAACGACGCCTGGGGTGGCACCTTCCGTTGTGTCGCCTACGTCCGCGCCGATGTCGACCCTGAGGCGATCGCCGACGAGCTGCTGGCCGACGTCGGCTGGTCCTGGCTGACCGAGGCCTTGGCCGCTCACGGAGCGGCGTACTCCGCGCCGTCCGGATCGGTCACGGTGGTGGCAACGACCTCGTTCGGTTCGATGGCCGACGAACCACGCTCGGCCCAGGTCGAGATCCGAGCGTCGTGGACAGCTGAAACAGACTCCGCCGGTGGATTGGACTCGGCTCCGCACG
Source organism: Nocardioides sp. (assembly GCA_021731205.1). Taxonomy (GTDB): domain Bacteria; phylum Actinomycetota; class Actinomycetes; order Propionibacteriales; family Nocardioidaceae; genus Nocardioides. The sequence continues at coordinate 2,740 of JAKFXV010000087.1, forward strand.
TCGAGGCGTGGGGCGAGCTGATGTGCACCGCCGCAGGACTTGAACCTGTGCCCGAAGGTGTCACCCCGATGCCCAGTCGCCGAGGGCAACGTGGACGCTGACGCCATCGATGACTGACGACCGGAAAACAGGCGGCTCGGACGCCGACACCCAGCCTCAACCGCCCGATCCTCCCGCAGCTGCCGAGTTGCAGGCACCAGCTGAGCCCCCTCCCGCACCCTTGTTGGAGTTGCGCGACGGCCTCCCCGAGGTCGTGCACACCGATGCCGGCCTGGTCGAAGCGTGCCGCAAGCTCGACCAGGGCACCGGCCCGATCGCCATCGACGCCGAGCGCGCCAGTGGCTATCGGTACTCCTCCCGGGCCTACCTCATCCAGGTGCGCCGCACGGGTGCCGGGACGTTCCTGATCGACCCCATCGGGCTGACCACGCTGGAGCCGCTGAACGAGGTGATGGGGCGGGCCGAGTGGATCCTCCACGCCGCGACCCAGGATCTGCCGTGCCTGGCAGAGGTCGAGCTGCGACCCAGACTGCTCTTCGACACCGAACTGGCCGGGCGCCTGCTGAACTATCCGCGGGTCGGCTTGGCGACTCTGACCGAGTCCCTGCTGGGCCGGCGGATGCGCAAGGAGCACTCCGCCGTTGATTGGTCGACTCGACCGTTGCCCTCGTCGTGGCTCACCTACGCAGCGCTCGACGTCGAGGCGTTGATCGAGCTGCGCGAACTGCTGGCCGAGCAGCTCGAGGCTGCTGGGAAGTGGAGCTGGGCCGAGCAGGAGTTCGCAGCGCTGCTCAGCTTCGAGCCAGTGACCAGACCGGAGGCGTGGCGGCGTACGACGGGGATCCACAAGGTCCGCGGGCGTCGCGGGCTCGGGGCGGTGAGAGCACTCTGGGAGGTTCGCGACGAGATCGCCCGAGAGCGCGACATCACGCCGAGCAAGATCATCCCGGACTCCGCGATCGTCGCTGCAGCGTCCGCACTCCCCGTGGAGAGAGCAGAGTTGCTGGCGGTGCGCGGGTTCCACGGTCGGGGGGCCGAACGCTACGCCCGGCGCTGGGTCGACGCGCTGCGCGCGGTGGCGGAGGCCCCTGAAGAGGACCTGCCGAGCCGAGCCTCGCACGGCTCGGGCCCACCGCTTCCGCGCGCGTGGCCCGACAAGGACCCGATAGCAGCGGCCCGGCTGTCATCGGCGCGGGAGGCGCTGTCCAGCCTCGCCGAGGAGTTGGAGGTGCCGGTGGAGAACCTGCTGACTCCCGACCACCTGCGGCGCACGTTGTGGGCGCCCCCCGAGACCCGGGAGCCCGCGGCATTGGTGGGGGCGGTCGGTGACCAGCTCCGCAGCTACGGGGCCCGGCAGTGGCAGATCGAACTGACCGCGCCGGTGCTAGCCGATGCGATCATCGCGGCCGAGGCCACCCCCGTCGCCGAGGAATCGGCTCAGGGAGCCGACGAGTCCTGAGACGTCGACTCGTCACGTTGGCCGAGATCCGGCGACAACACCGGCTGCGAACCGGCGTCGATCTCCGCGGCCAGGGCCGGGATGTCCGGCAGCGTCTGGTTGAGCATCGCCAGGATCAGCGGTCGGGCCACTTGCTCCAGCTCGTGAGTGATGTAGAGCCGTGGGGTCAGTTGCAGTCGTCGCACGCTGTCGTTGAACACCCGGGCGTTGAGCGGCGGAGCGGCAAGGAACGCTTCGGACTCCGAGACCTCCAAATTGGTGGGCACGGCGT
>JAKFXV010000229.1 GCA_021731205.1 Nocardioides sp.
TTGCCAAGCGGTCGCTGATCGGACTGGCGGTGTTCCTCGTCCTCGTCGTGCTGTTCATCTGGGCGTACTCCAAGGAATGGAAGATGTCGGTTGCCGCGCTGGTCGCGCTGGCGCACGACATCATCATCACGGTCGGCATCTATGCACTCTCCGGCTTCGAGGTGACGCCGGCGACCGTGACCGGCGTGCTCACCATCCTCGGGTTCTCCCTCTATGACACCGTCGTCGTCTTCGACAAGGTCCGAGAGAACACCAAGGAACTCAGCCGCAGCCGGATGACGTACGCCGAAGCTGCCAACCTCGCGGTCAACCAGACCCTGGTCCGGTCGATCAACACCTCGATCGTCGCGCTGATCCCTGTCGCAGCCATCTTGTACGTCGGCGTGGCCCAACTCGGCTCGGGATCGCTGAAGGATCTCGCGTTGGCGCTGTTCGTCGGCATGGCCGCGGGCACGTACTCCTCGGTGTTCGTGGCCACGCCGTTGCTGGCCCAGTTGAAGATTCGCGAGGCGAAGGTCGCGCAAGCCGACAAGCGTGCGAAGGCTCGCCAGCGCCATGACGCCGACCGCTACGCTGCGGTCCCGGCGTTCAAGGAGGAGCGCCCGACGGGTCTCCAGCCGGGTCAGTTGGGCGAGGTGATGGCCGAGGCCCTCGCCGAGGACGAGTTCGAAGAGGACGGGGTCGCCGCGGGCGACACGGCGCCCCGGAGCGAGCCGATGGGTCGCGGTCGGATCGTCCCCGAGTCCGATGCGCCGCTGCTGCCCAGCAAGTCGGCGGGACGGGTGCAACCAAGCAAGCAGACTCGGGCCAAGCGCGGCAAGAAGTGAGTCTCGCCGCAGCCCAGGAAGCGCTCGCGCGCCTGGTGCTGGACGTTCCTGACTTTCCGAAGCCCGGAATCGTCTTCAAGGACCTGACACCCGTGCTGGCAGATCATGCGGCGTTCACCGCGGTCATCGACGCACTGGCTGACGTCGGACGCGATGCGGATGGCAACGCGGTGGTCGACAAGGTCGTGGGCATGGAGGCTCGAGGGTTCATCCTGGCCGCTCCCGTCGCGTTGGCTCTCGGTGCGGGATTCGTGCCGGTGCGCAAGCCCGGCCGTTTGCCGCGGCGTACTCATCAGGTTGCTTACGACCTCGAATACGGCTCTGACAGCCTCGAGGCGCATCGCGACGCCATCGCCCCCGGCGAACGGGTGCTGATCATCGACGACGTGCTGGCGACTGGGGGGACAGCCGCTGCCACGGTCAGGCTGATCCAGGCCTGCGGCGGAGCCACGCATGGGTTCGGTGTGGCGCTGGAACTCGGTTTCCTGGACGGTCGGGCCGCGCTCGGCGACCTCGCCGTCACGTCGCTCGCGATCGTTTAGGCAAGAACTAGACTCACTGCATGAACCGGTGGTTCGGATGAGTGAGGAGACGGCGGCGCCGCCCAGCGACGCGCCTGCTGCCGAGGCAGTGTCGGCCGTCGCGCCAACCACTGCGGGTTCGCGTGCTTTGGAGGCCGTTGCCACCGCTACCCGGATGCGGGCGCGCCTCGCCCGCATCGGCCACCGCAGTTCCAGTCCCGGCCACCCGGTGTTGGAGCCGTTGTTCAAGGCAGTCAAGGCCAACCACCCTCAGGCCGACCTGGCGTTGTTGGAACGTGCGTATCGCGTCGCCGAGGACTCCCATGGCACGCAGACGCGCAAGTCGGGCGATCCGTACATCACGCATCCGCTGGCCGTGACCACGATCCTCGCAGACATCGGCATGACCGAGCCGACCCTGGTGGCCGCGCTGTTGCACGACACCGTCGAGGACACGCCGTACACGTTGGAGCAGGTGCGCGCCGACTTCGGTGACGAGGTGGCCGAACTCGTCGACGGCGTCACCAAGCTCGACAAGGTGAAGTACGGCGACAGCGCGCAGGCCGAGACGATCCGCAAGATGATCGTCGCGATGTCGCGCGACATCCGGGTCCTGGTCATCAAGCTGGCCGACCGACTGCACAACATGCGCACGCTGCGCTACGTTGCGCAGGCGTCGCAGGAGCGCACCGCCCGCGAGACGCTCGACATCTACGCCCCGCTCGCGCATCGCCTCGGCATGAACACGATCAAATGGGAACTTGAGGACCTGGCGTTCGCCACCTTGCACCCCAAGATGTACGACGAGATCGTGCGGCTGGTGGCCGACCGGGCTCCGTCGCGCGATCAGTTCCTCAATCAGGTCATCGAGGAGGTCGAGAAGGATCTCAAGGACGCCAAGATCAAGGCCACGGTGACCGGCCGGCCCAAGCACTACTACTCGATCTACCAGAAGATGATCGTGGGTGGCCGTGACTTCGAGGACATCTACGACCTCGTCGGCATCCGGATCCTGGTCGAGGATGACCGCGACTGCTACTCGGTCCTCGGCGTCCTGCATGCGCGCTGGAATCCCGTGCTGGGTCGGTTCAAGGACTTCGTCGCGATGCCGAAGTTCAACATGTACCAATCCCTGCACACGACCGTGATCGGGCCGATGGGCAAGCCGGTCGAGATGCAGATCCGCACCTACGGCATGCACCGCCGGGCGGAGTACGGCGTCGCGGCTCACTGGAAGTACAAAGAGGACGGCAGCGCCGGGGTCGACACCGAGCAGCGCGGCGACCTCGACGACATGACCTGGGTGCGCCAACTACTCGACTGGCAGAGCGAGGTCGAGGACCCGGGAGAGTTCCTCGAGTCGCTGCGCTTCGAGATGCAACGAGCCGAGGTCTACGTCTTCACCCCGGGTGGCGATGTGATCGCCCTGCCAGCGGGCGCGTCGCCGGTCGACTTCGCCTACGCGGTCCACACCGAAGTGGGGCATCGCACCATCGGGGCACGCGTCAACGGTCGCCTGGTGCCGTTGGAGTCCACGCTGGAGAACTCCGACGTGGTCGAGGTGCTGACCTCGAAGGCCGACAGCGCCGGGCCCTCGCGGGACTGGCTGAACTTCGTGAAGTCCCCGAGGGCGCGCTCGAAGATCCGGCACTGGTTCACCAAGGAGCGTCGCGAGGAGGCGATCGAGCGCGGCAAGGACTCGATCGTCCGGCTGATGCGCAAGGAGGGGCTGCCGCTCAAGCGGCTGATCTCGCACGAGTCGCTCACCCAGGCGGCCACGCACTTCAAGCTGACCGATGTGACGGCGCTGTACGCCGCCGTGGGCGAGGGCAACCTCAGCGCCCAGGCCGTCGTACGACGGGTGATCGACCTGCACGGCGGCGACGAAGGGGCGGCCGAGGACCTCTCCGAAGGCGTCACGATCACCGGTCGGCGTGGCCGGAGCAAGCTGGTCGCCGGCGACTCCGGCGTGATCGTGCCTGGCGCACCAGAGGTGTGGGTGAAGCTCGCCAAGTGCTGCACGGCTGTGCCGGGCGATCCGATCTTGGGGTACGTCACCAAGGGTGGAGGTGTCTCGGTGCACCGGCAGAGCTGCACGAATGCCGCCAGCCTGACCGCCCAGGCCGAGCGCCTTGTCGACGTCGAGTGGGCGCCGACGCCGCAGACCACCTTCTTGGTCAACATCCAGGTCGAGGCACTCGATCGGGCCCGCCTGCTCTCCGACATCACCATGGCGCTCTCGGACGCCCACGTGAACATCCTCAGCGCGAGCCTCAACACCACTCGGGACCGAGTCGCGAAGACCCGGTTCACGTTCGAGATGGCCGACGCCAAGCATCTGGACAACGTGCTCGGCGCCGTGCGCGCCGTACCCGGCGTCTTCGACGCCTACCGCGTCACCCAATAGTCGGTTGGCCGGGGCCGCGCTGCGCGCCAACCCGCCGACCCGTCACTCATGTGCCCACATGGGCGGCGTGTCGAGCCTCGATTGACGGCTCGACTCCGAGGCTGTGGATGACACCCGCCAAGCCGGGGCAGTTTGGGGCACGCTGCCCGCCATGGAAACCCCTCCCAATCAACCGAATCCCGGATTCCGGCTGCCACTCGAGGAGCCGTTCACGTTCGGCGAGGCCAGAAGGTACGGCGTGAGCTCAGGTGAGCTGCGCACGATGGTCCGCAGCGGAATGCTTCGCCGCGTCTTCACCGGGGTGTACGTCGACTCGGCCGTCCCCGACAACCAAGTCACACGGACCAGGGCGCTCGCCAAGATCCTTCCAAGCACGGCCATCGTCACGGACGAATCGGCCGGCTGGCTGCACATGGTCGACCTCGATCCGCCTGGAGCGCGCGTAGTCGCGCCACCAGTCACGGTGTTCCAGAACTCCGGGGCCACGAGGGTTCGCAAGCGGGGCGCTCACGGCGGCGAACGCAGTTTGCTCCCGCGCGACATCGAGACGATCGGCGGCGTACAAGTGACCAGCGCGCTGCGAACCGCGCTCGACCTCGGGCGATTGCGTCAACGAGACCAGGCAATGGCCGCCCTGGACGCGCTGATGCGGACCGGAGGGTTCACCACGACAG
>JAKFXV010000121.1 GCA_021731205.1 Nocardioides sp.
GCGCTAGCGCGTTGGGACGTCATACGGAGAGGTCGCCATAGCAACCAGTTCGTATGACGCCCCGGCTTGAGTTGGGGTGGGAGTCCAACCCGGGAGACCTCCCCCGAGTTGCTACGCGCGCGGGTAAACTTGGAGGTCGTGACCTCGGTGCGTGCGAATCGTCCGTTCGAGGCGGCCCGCGCAGATCGACGCGAGGTCAACGACACGAAGGGGCGCTAGGTGAGCAAGCAGGTCCAGCAGCTGGACCGAGTCATCATCCGCTTCGCCGGCGACTCCGGTGACGGCATGCAGTTGACCGGCGACCGCTTCACCCAGGAGTCCGCAGCGCTCGGCAACGACCTGTCGACGTTCCCCAACTTCCCGGCCGAGATCCGGGCCCCGCAGGGCACCCTCCCCGGCGTCTCGTCGTTCCAGGTGCACTTCGCCGACCACGACATCCTGACCGCCGGTGACGCGCCGGACGTCCTGGTCGCGATGAACCCCGCCGCGCTGCGTGCCAACCTGGCCGACCTGCCCAGGGGCGCCAGCATCATCGTCGACATCCACGACTTCACCGAGCGCAACCTGGTCAAGGCGGGGTACGACGCCAACCCGCTCGAGGACGACAGCCTCGCCGAGTACGCCGTCCACCCCCTCGACCTGACCGGGATGACCGTCGAGGCCGTCAAGGAGTTCGGCCTGAGTCGCAAGGACGCCTCGCGCGCGAAGAACATGTTCGCGCTCGGGCTCGTCTCCTGGATGTACGGCCGCCCCACCGAGACCACCGTCGCGTTCCTGGAGAAGCGCTTCGCCAAAGTGCCCGCCATCCGCGACGCCAACGTGCGCGCGTTCAACTCCGGCTGGAACTTCGGCGAGACCACCGAGACGTTCTCGGTGTCCTACGAGGTGAAGCCGGCTCGGATGCCGGCCGGCACCTATCGCAACATCACCGGCAACCTCGCGCTGTCGTACGGCCTGATCGCGGCCGGGGTGCAGTCGGGCCTGCCGGTGTTCTTGGGCTCCTACCCCATCACTCCGGCCTCCGACATCCTCCACGAGCTGAGCAAGCACAAGGCGTTCGGCGTCACCACCTTCCAGGCGGAGGACGAGATCGCCGGGATCGGCGCCGCCCTCGGCGCTGCGTTCGTGGGTCGCCTCGGGGTGACGACCACGTCAGGGCCGGGCATCTCGTTGAAGTCGGAGACGATCGGACTGGCGGTGATGACCGAACTGCCACTGCTGGTCATCGACGTGCAGCGCGGTGGTCCCTCGACCGGCCTGCCGACCAAGACCGAGCAGGCCGACCTGCTCCAGGCGATGTTCGGCCGCAACGGCGAGGCTCCGGTGCCGCTGATCGCCCCCCAGTCTCCCGGCGACTGTTTCAACGCGGCGCTCGAGGCCGCCCGGATCGCGATCACCTACCGAACCCCGGTGATCTTGCTCTCCGACGGCTACCTCGCCAACGGATCCGAGCCCTGGCGCATCCCCGAGCTCACCGACCTGCCGGTGATCGACCCGGATTTCGCCACCGGACCCAACCATCCGGCCGGCCAGTCCGCTGACGAGGGCGCCGAGTTCTGGCCCTACCTGCGCGACGACTCGACGCTGGCTCGCCCGTGGGCGATCCCCGGCACTCCGGGTCTCGAGCACCGGATCGGTGGCCTCGAGAAGGCCGACGGACACGGCAACATCTCCTACGACCCTGCCAACCACGACCTGATGGTCCGCACCCGGCAGGCAAAGATCGACCGGATCGCCGACTCGATCCCACCGCTGGCCGTCGACGACCCGTCGGGCCGGGCCAAGGTCCTGGTGCTGGGCTGGGGTTCGACGTACGGTCCGATCGGAGCCGGCGTACGACGAGTCCGCAAGGCCGGCTTCAACGTCGCCCAGGCCCACCTCCGCCACCTCAACCCGTTCCCGGCCGACCTCGGGGAGGTGCTGCGCCGCTACGACAAGGTGTTGGTGCCCGAGATGAACCTCGGCCAGCTCAGCCTGCTGCTGCGCGGCCGGTTCCTGGTCGATGTGATCGGCTACAACGACGTGCGCGGGATGCCGCTCAAGGCAGCCGACCTCGCCGACGCGATCGGCGAGGTGGTCAGCCAGGCCGAAGGCGTCCCGGTGACGTTGGCGAAGGTCGGGATCGCGATCGAACGGCAAGGAGCCGTGTGATGAGCATCGACCTGGAACCCCCCGCCTTCCCCGGCCCCGCCCGCAGCGGTCTCGACCTCATCCCGACCAAGGAGGGCGCCCAGACCAGCAAGGAGTACTCCTCGGATCAGGAGGTCCGCTGGTGCCCGGGCTGCGGCGACTACGCCGTGCTGAAGGCCGTGCAGAGTTTCCTGCCAGGTCTGGGGCTGCGCCGCGAGAACATCGTCTTCGTCTCCGGCATCGGCTGCTCCTCGCGGTTCCCCTACTACCTCGAGACCTACGGCATGCACTCGATCCACGGCCGCGCTCCGGCGATCGCGACCGGCATTGCCACGGCTCGCGAGGACCTCTCGGTGTGGGTCGTCACCGGCGACGGGGACGCGCTCTCCATCGGCGGCAACCACCTGATCCATGCCCTGCGCCGCAACGTCAACCTGACGATCTTGCTGTTCAACAACCGGATCTACGGTCTCACCAAGGGCCAGTACTCCCCCACGTCCGAGACCGGCAAGATTACGAAGTCGACGCCGCTGGGGTCGGTCGACCATCCGTTCAACCCGATCTCGCTGGCTCTGGGCGCCGAGGCGACGTTCGTCGCACGCACGGTCGACTCGGACCGCAAGCACCTCACGATGGTGCTCGAGGCCGCGGCCGCGCACCGTGGCGCCTCGCTCGTGGAGATCTACCAGAACTGCCCGATCTTCAATGACGGCGCGTTCGACGCGATCAAGGGACGCGACACCGGCGGGTCCGTGATCCCGTTGGTGCACGGCGAGCCGATCCGCTTCGGCGACGGACTGTGCCTGATCCGCAGCGCCGCCGGCGGGGTCGAGGTCGCCGTCGAAGCCGAGGTCGGTGCCGACGCCGTGCTGGTCCACGACGCCCACCAGGCCGACCCGACAACGGCATTCGCGATCTCTCGCCTCACCGATGCCGGCTACCTCAACCAGGCGCCGATCGGCATCTTCCGCCAGGTCGAGCGCCCGACGTACGACGACCAGACCCGGGCCCAGGTCGCCTGCTCTCAAGTGGACTCCACCACCGACCCGAGCGCCCGGCTGGGTGCCCTGATCGGTGGCGGCGACACCTGGACGGTGCTCTGAAGCCGGGTGGTCTTCACCGGTCCGGCCGCCATTAAGCGACGCCCGCGGCCACACCTATCCTGAACCGGTGCCCGAATCCCTTGGGTCCGAATCCCGCCGTGGCCTCGCCTACGGGATCTCGGCGTACGTCATGTGGGGACTGTTCCCGCTGTACTGGCCGCTGCTGCAACCGGCGGGCGCCTTGGAGATCCTCGGGCACCGCATCCTGTGGTCGCTGGCCACGATGGGGGTGCTGCTGCTCATCTGGCGGCGACAGGCAGCGTTCCGGCAGATCCTGCGCACCCCCGGTCAACGCTGGCCGCTCGCGTTCGCGGCACTGCTGATCACGTTCAACTGGGCGACCTACATCTGGGGGGTCAACAACGGCCGCGTGGTCGAGACGGCGCTGGGCTATTTCATCTCGCCTCTGCTGACGGTGGTGCTCGGCGTGGTGGTGCTCGGAGAGCGGCTGCGCCGGCTGCAGTGGGCAGCGCTCAGCCTGACGGCGCTGGCGATCGTGATCCTCGCGGTGGACTACGGGCGGCTGCCGTGGGTTGCCTTGGTGCTGGCCTGTTCGTTCGGCAGCTACGGCTTGTTGAAGAAGCAGGCAGACGTCGGCGGGATCGAGAGCCTCGCGTTCGAGACTTTGTGCGCGGCTCCGGTCGCGGCCGGCTTCTTGATCTGGCTCACTGCCCAGGGCCAGGCGGATTTCGCGCAGCACGGGGTGTGGCACATGCTGCTGATCGCGACGACGGGCCTGATCACCGCGGTCCCGCTGATTTGCTTCGGAGAGGCCGCCAATCGGGTGTCGATGGTGTCGCTCGGGTTGATGCAATACCTCGCACCGACCATCCAGTTCCTACTCGGCGTGCTGTGGTTCCATGAGGCGATGCCCGGCAGTCGGTTGGCCGGCTTCGCGCTCGTGTGGACCGCCCTGATCCTCTTCACCGCCGAGTCGATCAACCATCGCCGCCTGCAGCTCGCCAGGTCGCCGTACGCCGCCGAGGCGCTGGTCTGACGCGGGAGCCGATGCGGCTCAAACTAATGTCGGAGTAGCTGGGAATTTGGGCCCCGAAACGCCCAACAACTCCGCCATTACCTCGGCGGGGTGGAGGGGCCACCGGAGTGGCGCACTCAGGCGGTGCGGAGGGCGACCAGGTCCGCGAAGTCCTCGAGCGCCGAGCGGACCGGGCCG
>JAKFXV010000182.1 GCA_021731205.1 Nocardioides sp.
TTTCTTTCCGCACGGCTTAAGGTTGGTTCGCGTCGCGCGCGCGATCAAAATCAGAGTATGCGCATCCGAAGGCGGCAGCTCGATGTTGGGTGATGTCGGTGACCCATAGCTCGTTGGGCCGGAGCCGGTGGAACTTACTCGATCAACCCGACGAATCGTTAAGACACCCCTAGCGGGCGGAATCGCTAGGCGATGGCTGCGTGACAGGTCGCGCAAATGTGTGCGCCTAGTTACATGTAGGAGCGACGAGCGAAGGCGTCAACATCACCCTGCGACAAACGGAACCACTCGCCGTTCGCACGCTGGGACGCGAACCGCCGATGCCAGTACGCCTCGATTCCGCTGGGGTCGTCGGTCTCTATGGTGTGCAGGACCTCATGCCTCTCAGGCAGCCGGAGGCCTAATTCGTAGAGGCGTCTCCCTGCGTCGTTGCTCTTGCCGATCTTGTGGAACTCGCCCATGCGAACCAGGTAGACAACACCGGTGGTCACCCGCTGAGACCGCGGCGTATGGGTCTGCATGCGCTTTGCGGGGGGCGTCGCGTTGGCCATCAACGCGGCTACGTCGGCGAAGTCGGGGTGAGCATGAGCGAATTTCACTAGTTTGTCGTGAATGTCGGACCTCAAACCAAGCCGTCTCGCGAAGATGTCGGATGGTGGCTGGTCGGGAACGCGTTGGCGGCGCATGTCTAGTTCGGCGGCAGATGGGATGCGTCTAAACTCTCGTACTGCCTCTGCGAGAATCTGGAGCAGCCTCTCGTCACTGAAGCCCTTCTTGTTCCACTCTCTCGGCGCGAAGCCGGCCTCGGTCACCGCTTCGCTCCATCTCGCCCAATAGCGGCCACGCCACTGCGACTTACTGATGCCTGTCAATGCTGCGAACCTGTCCTGCCCGACTGGTATGCCCCCGTTCGCGCGGGCAAGGCGACGAATCTCCCTGAGGATGTGCGCTTTCGACGGAGCCATGGCCGAGATGGTATCCAAGCCGCCACGGTCAGAACGGGAGATCGGGGCCCAGCGTCGCCAGCGGCGACGCGGCGCCGCCCTTCACTTGAAATAGCAACACAACTCGGAGGGTGATTGGCGCTCGCTCGACCGTAGTCGAGCGGCTTCCCCATAGGTGCCGATGTAGCGCACCGGTGGAGCCGTCAGGGGCGCGAAGCGGCGGAGCGAACCCTTGACGGTGGTGGAGGGGCGTGCAGACTGCACCGACGGGGAGGGCGCGTGCAGCAGATTCCCGGCGTGTCGGGGACGGGTCTGCGGCAGACGGGCGGCATGATGTCTGGACCCGCAACATAGATCGTCAAACAAATTACCCGCGCGGATATGTGGGCTCCTAGAACTGGCCGTTGGAGTCCTCCGCGTTACCTAAAGATTACGAGGGGCCAGCACTAGCGGGAGTCCTGCTGGTGCGTCCGAAGGTCCCTCGAATGTCTGACTTGATCTCTGTTCGTCCCCTGCGTGTTCCTGCTACTCCTCAGGCCGCGTGGCATCTGAATCTGTTTCCCGACGCCTTCGAGGCGGGCGGGTCATTTCAGGCGTCCCGGCGTGCGCCGTCGACCAGGGTGCCAGGTGCTCCGGCTGCGAATCCTGAGCGTGCGCAGGCTGAGGCGGGTCGTCGCGCTCGCACGAACCTGCGTCGGTACTGCGTTGCGAACCGGCTCAATCGCCTGGGGACCCTTACTTATGAGGGTGATGGTTGTCATGACCAACGGCAGGTGCGGCAGGACGTTGGTGTGTTCTTCCGCGCCTTGCGTCGAGGTCTCGGCGGTAGCCCACTTCCCTACGTGTGGGTGCCGGAGTGGCACAAGACGGACCACGGTCTTCACTTGCACTTTGCTATTGGTCGGTACGTGCCGCGTTCAACGATCAAGGCAGCGTGGGATGTCCCGGGCGCGGGCTTCGTGCACATCAAGTTGCTGGGTGACTTGCCGGTGGGTTCGGGGTCCGTAGCGGAGGCGCGTAAGGCGGCTGGGTATCTCGGTAAGTACGTCACGAAGTCGTTTGACCAGGAGCGTCCGCGCGGGCTCAAGCGGTATGACGTGGCGGAGGGCTTCGGCCCGAAGTTCCGTCGGTTGTCGGGGCGGTCGGCGGACGAGGTTGTCGACAAGGCGTGCTCACTGATGGGCGCTGAGCCGTCGTGGTGTTGGTCGTCTCGTGAGGTCGAGGACTGGAAGGGTGCACCTGCCATCGCGGTGCGGTGGTCCTGATGGGCTTCACAGACGAGGTGCGTGCACTGGTGGAGCGGACATGCGCGGAACAGGGAGTGCCGGTGCAGGTAAGCGATCGAGCCACAGTCGAACGAGTGGTGGCGCTTCTGGGTCGGACGGGTGCCGGGGCCGCGCGGATGCGCGTCAGCGCGTGCCCGGTGCCGGCGCCGGCCGGCTCAGAGGCGCCACACCGGGCGGATGCGGTCGATGGCAACTGCCCGGTTGCCTCGGGTGCCGGGCATGACTTCGACGTGGTCAACGAGGGCTTGGACGATCGCTCGTTGGCGGTTGAGGTTGAGGTCGGCCCACTGGGCGCGGAGGGCGGCACCGTTGCCGATGTAGGCGTCGATATTGCGCGTGCCGGATAGCCCGGACAGTCGTCGCCGTGCGGCGGTTCGTCGGATCTCGATGGCCTCGCGGGCGCGTTTCCACTCCGGTGCGGTGATGGCTCGCTCGCTGTAGAGGTCGGCTAGTTCTTCGAGCTGTGCGGTGTCGGCAGCGATCTGGTCGGAGAGTTCCCGCGCCATTCCGTCATCCTGCACGCGCCCCGCCATCGCATCGTGCAGGGTGGGGCTGTCGAGTCGCTGTAGGACGGCCTCGCTGATGATCTCCTCCAGCGGAGCCGCTGTGATAGCCATGCGCCCACAGCCACCGAAGTCGTGCCCGGATCGACAGAGGTACCGCCGCGTCTCATAGCGGGGCACGGAGTACATGACAGCCCCGCACAGGTGGCAACGACACATGCCCGAGAGCAGGTAACGGCGGGCAGTGCGGTTGGTGCGTCGCTCGGGATTCGTCAGGAGCAAGCGCAACGCCTCGCCCTTCTCAGGGGTAATGATCGGCTCCCAGACCGCTGGGCCAAGGGGCTGACCCTGGTGGACACGGATGCCGTAGATGCGTGGGTTCAACATCAGTTGCCGCACCACGGGTGTGCGCCAGGTCTTGCCGGTGACAGTCGTGACTCCATCGGCTTCCAGCCACCGGCAGATCGACGTCAGACTCTCCCCCGCCAGGAGCCGGTCGGCAATCGTGCGGATCGCCTGGGCCTCGTCGGGGCGATGGGTGATGCGGTCCTCCTGAAACCCGAAGGGCCTCATGCTGCCACCCATGTGCGGTCGGCCAGACTCGGCAATCTCGCGCGACTTGCGGCGTCCCCGCCTGCGCTTGCTGTCACTCTCGTTCGCGGCCACTGCCGCCAGCATGCGCGCAACCAGCATCCCATCGCCAGTCCCGAGGTCGAAAGCGCCGTGCACCGTTTCCAGTGTCGTGACACCAGCCCGCTCACACGTACGAGCGAGTTCCTCGAGTTCGATCGGGCGGCGGTGCAAGCGGTCCATGTGCCACGCAAGAATCGCGTCGCGGTGACCATCCCCAATGTCCTCAAGCATCCGCTCGTACGCGGGCCGACGCTTCCCGGAGTAGGCGCTGATGTCGTCGTCCACATACTCCTCAGCCACCGTCCAGCCCCGCCGCTCCGCGTGCAAGCGGCAGTCAGACAACTGGCGTTCGATGCCCAGCCCGGCTCCCTCGCGGTCCTGCGAGATACGGGCATAGATCGCGACTGCAGTCCGATTGGTCATGAGGTGACATTAAGGCATAACTGGGAAGACGACGATGCTCAACTGTCTGGCTGCCGCCATCCCAGGCAGCGACCGTGTGGTGTCGGCCGAAGAGGTCTTCGAGCTTCGTTTCGCACATCCGGACTGGGTGCCGATGCAGACGCGACAGGCGGGCCTCGAGGGCACTGGCGAAGTCCGGCTTCGTGATCTCGTCAAGGAAGCGTTGCGCATGCGTCCCAGTCGGATCATCGTCGGTGAGGTTCGGGCCGAAGAGTGCCTCGACCTCCTGCTGGCGCTCAATTCGGGCCTTCCGGGCATGTGCACCCTTCACGCCAACAGTGCCCGGGAGGCTCTGGTCAAGATGTGCACTCTGCCGCTGTTGGCGGGGGAGAACATCTCCGCGCGCTTCGTCGTGCCAACGGTCGCGAGTTCGGTCGACCTGGTGATTCATCTGGGCATCGACCACGCCGGCGCACGCCGAGTCAACGAGATCGTGGCGGTCCCGGGACGGGTCGAGAACGACATCATCGAGATCGAGCCGATCTTCCAGCGGGTCGGGTCGACCTTGCGTCGAGCGTCTGGCATGCCCGCCCGCCCCGAACGATTCGAGCGGATCGGTGTCGA
>JAKFXV010000282.1 GCA_021731205.1 Nocardioides sp.
GTCGAGCGGATGTACACCGAATCGGAAGAGAACCGGTTCCTGGAGGTCACCTACGCCAACGGCGACAAGGAAGTGCTCTACTTCAAGGACTTCAACTCCGGTGCGATGATCCAGAACATCGTCGACCGTGCCAAGAAGATGGCGATCAAGGACTTCATCGACCATCATCAGCGCGGGCTCCGGGTGCAGCATCTGCTCCAGGCGTGCGTCGATGAGTTCAAGGAGAACGAGGACCTCCCCAACACCACGAACCCCGACGACTGGGCGCGGATCTCGGGCAAGAAGGGCGAGCGCATCGTCTTCATCCGCACCCTGGTCACCGGCAAGTCCGGCACCGAGCCCGGGCGCTCGATCGACACGGTGGCCAACACCGGTCAGTACCTCTAACCCGGCAGGCTCCGACCGTGAGCGTGCGTCGGGTGATGGGGACCGAGGTCGAGTACGGCATCTCGGTCCTCGGTCAGCCCTACGCCAACCCGATGCTGGCGTCGTCGCAGATCGTCAACGCCTACGCGTCCGTCTCAGTCCAAGCCCGGCGGGCGCGATGGGACTTCGAGGAGGAGTTCCCACTGCGTGACGTGCGCGGCTGGGAACGACCTCGCAGCGTGGCAGACCCGAGCCAGCTCACCGATGAGGATCTCGGCCTGGCCAACGTGATCTTGACCAACGGCGCCCGGCTCTACGTAGACCACGCCCACCCGGAGTACTCCTCACCCGAGGTGACCAACCCGCTCGATGTCGTGCGCTGGGACAAGGCGGGGGAACGGGTGATGCTCACCGCTGCCGAGCGAGCGGCGAACCAGCCCGGTGGGCTCGCGATCGCGCTCTACAAGAACAACACCGACAACAAGGGTGCGTCGTACGGCGCTCATGAGAACTACCTGGTCAGTCGGGCGACGCCGTTCACCGACATCGTCCGGCATCTGGTGCCGTTCTTCGTGACCCGGCAGGTGATCTGCGGTGCCGGCCGCGTGGGTCTTGGGCAGGACGGACGTCAGCACGGGTTCCAGATCAGCCAGCGCGCGGACTTCTTCGAGGTCGAGGTCGGGCTCGAGACGACGCTCAAACGCCCGATCATCAACACCCGCGACGAACCACACGCCGACCCGGAGAAGTTCCGTCGGCTGCATGTGATCCTCGGTGACGCCAACCTGGCGGAGGTGTCGACGTACCTCAAGGTCGGGACGACGGCGCTGGTGTTGGCGATGATCGAGGACGGCTGGATCACCGACGACCTGAGCGTGGACAACCCGGTCGCGGCGCTGCGCGCGGTGTCGCACGACTCGTCGCTCACCGAACTGCTGACCCTGAAGTCCGGGCGAAGAGTGACCGCGCTGCAGCTGCAATGGGACTACCACGACCTGGCGCGCAAGCACGTGGAGGACCGGCTCGGCGCGGACGCCGACGAACAGACCGTCGACGTGCTCGACCGGTGGGAGTCGGTGCTGACGCGACTCTCGAACGACGTCTGGTCGTGCGCCGGGGAGATCGACTGGGTCGCCAAGCTTCGGCTGCTGACGCAGTACCGCGAGCGCGACGGGTTGGACTGGTCGGACGCGAAGCTGCACCTGATCGATCTGCAGTACGCCGATCTGCGGCCGGAGAAGGGCTTGTACCACCGACTCCTGGCAGGTGGCCGGATGGAACGGCTGGTCGACGAGGCGCTGGTTGCGACTGCGGTGTCCGATCCGCCCGAGGACACCCGCGCCTACTTCCGGGGCAACTGCCTGGCCCGCTATCCCGACCAGGTCGCCGCCGCGTCGTGGGACTCGGTGATCTTCGACCTGGCCGGCCGAGATCCCTTGCAACGCATCCCGACCCTGGACCCGCTGCGGGGGACGAAGGCGCACGTCGGCGCACTCCTCGAGCGGTGTCGGGACGCGCGCGAGCTGGTGGCGGCGCTCACCGAGTCGCTCGACTGACCCACGGCGGGGCGCCGTATAGGCTCAAGGCATGGCACAGGAGCAGAAACACCCGCAGAAGCCAGCCGAGACCGACGAGGCAGAGGTCGTCGTCGACACGAGCGTGGCTGAGCGCAAAGGCGCACTGGATGACGACGTCGACGCGATCCTCGACGAGATCGACGAAGTGCTCGAGGCCAACGCCGAGGACTTCGTGAAGTCGTTCATCCAGAAGGGTGGACAGTAGTGGGTCACGCCGGTCTGCCGCCGGCGTACCTCACCTCGGGTGGTTCGTCGTTCGCCGACTTCCTCGCCGTGCAGGCGCCCGAACTCCTGCCCGGTCGGCGTACCTTGGCGCCGGGGCAGGCGGGGGATCTCGCACCGCACGGCACGACGATCGTGGCGGTGACGTTTCCCGGTGGTGTCGTGGTGGCCGGTGACCGGCGAGCGACGATGGGCAACATCATCGCCCAACGCGACATCAACAAGGTTTTCCCCGCGGATGAGTTCTCGGTGGTCGGCATCGCCGGGACGGCCGGTCTCGCCGTCGAGTTGGTTCGGCTGTTCCAGACCGAGCTCGAGCATTACGAGAAGATCGAGGGCACGACGCTCTCGATGGACGGCAAGGCGAACCGGCTGGCCGCGCTGATCCGCTCCAATCTGGCGATGGCGATGCAGGGACTGGCCGTGGTGCCGCTGTTCGCGGGCTTCGATCTCGTGCATGGGCAGGGCCGGATCTTCAGCTACGACGTCACCGGCGGCCGCTACGAGGAGACCTCGTTCCACTCCGTGGGTTCGGGGTCGCTGTTCGCCCGCGGTGCACTGAAGAAGCTGTATCGCGACGATCTCAGCGACACCGACGCCATCACCGCTGTCGTCCAAGCGCTCTATGACGCCGCGGACGACGACAGCGCGACCGGTGGCCCCGATCTGGCTCGGCGGATCTTCCCGGTGGTGTTCGTGGTGACCGCCGATGGCGCGCACCGGGTGAGCGACGCCGACGTGGCCGAGATCGCCGACCGCGTGATTGCGGGGCGGATGGATCGCCCCGACGGACCTGCCGCAGCCCTGACGTGAGGACCCGTCCATGAGCATGCCGTTCTACGTCTCGCCCGAGCAACTGATGAAGGATCGGGCGGACTTCGCCCGCAAAGGCATCGCCCGCGGGCGTTCGGTCGCCGTCGTGCAGTACGCCGACGGGGTGCTGTTCGCTTCGGAGAATCCTTCGCAGGCGCTGCACAAGGTGTCGGAGATCTACGACCGGATCGCGTTCGCGGCCGTGGGCCGCTACAACGAGTTCGAGAACCTGCGGATCGCCGGTGTGCGCTTGGCCGACATGCGCGGGTACGCCTACGACCGCCGCGACGTGACCGGTCGCGGGCTGGCCAACGCCTATGCACAGACCCTCGGCACGATCTTCTCCAGCGGCGGCGAGAAGCCCTACGAGGTCGAGCTCTTCGTGGCCGAGGTGGGCGAGCTGCCCGAGGACGATCAGATCTACCGGCTGACCTATGACGGGCAGGTTGCCGACGAGCACAGGTTCGCGGTGATGGGCGGCGCGGCCGAGGTGGTGACGGCGTACCTCCAGGAGCATTACACCGAGGGCGCCGCCCTCGCGGACGCTCTCAAGACCACCGTGGCCGCACTCGGCCAGGCAGAGAACGGCGACGCCGACCGGGAGATCGAAGTCGACGGGCTCGAGGTGGCGGTGCTCGATCGCACCCGGTCGCAGCCCCGCAAGTTCGTCCGGCTGCGGGCGGAGCGGCTCGCCGCGCTGATGACGTGAGCGAAGCGAGAGAGCGCGAGGCTGCGAGAGAGCGCGAGGCTGACGCTCGCGGCTGGGAGCAGGTTGGCGAGGATCGGCCGGCGTACTCCGGTTTCATGCGGGTCGTGCTGCGCACGCTGCGCTTGCCCGACGGTCGCCAGGTCGAGTGGGATCTGCTCGACATGGCGCCCTCGGTGACGGTCTTGCCGTTGACACCGGACGGTCGGGTGGTGTGCGTCAGCCAGTACCGTCCCGGCCCGAATCGGCATGTCGTCAGCCTGCCCGGTGGCCTGGTGGACCCGGGCGAGAAGCCACTCGATGCCGCTCGGCGGGAGCTTCGCGAGGAGACCGGCTATGGCGCCGACCGGATCGAGATCGTCGGCCAGACCTGGCCCAACAGCGCCACGAACCCTCGGATCGTCGCGGTCGCCCACGATGCCGTCGACCAGGATGCCCAGCAACTCGACGAGTTCGAGGACTGCGAGGTGGTGCTGCTCACGGTTGCCGAACTGCGCGCCGAGCTCCGCGCCGGCCGTCTCGGCTCCACCGAGCAGACCTACCTCGCCCTCGACCACCTGGGCTTGTTGTAGCCGAGCGCGAATCAGCAATGGCGGAGTTGTTGCGTGCTTCGCGGGCCAGGATAGGCAAGTACTCCGACATTTCCTGGGCAGAGCGCGAAAGTGGTCGGTTGGGACATGCCCGCGAAGCACGCA
>JAKFXV010000281.1 GCA_021731205.1 Nocardioides sp.
GTCCTGGGGCTGCTCATCGACTCCCTCGCAGACACGGCACCGGTCTTCGCACTGGTCGGCATCGCCGTCGGCATCGGGTTGGGCGCCTTCGGCTTCTGGGCTCGGGTTCGCCGGGCCCTTCGAGGTTGAGGGCCGATGACGACCATGAGCGCCCCTGTGCCCCCGCCGCAAGCTGCGCCTGAGCGTCCATCGCTCGTGCGCGTGCTGCGCGACCAGCGCAAGACCGTCGCCGTGGCGGCCGCGCTGATGGTCGCGAGCGTGTGGGTCCTCGGGCCGATGGGTCGTCTGCAGCTCGGGGGCTGCCTGGCCGTGGGGGTTGCCCTGGGGCTCGCCAATCACGTCTACACCGAGTACTGGCTGCTCAAGGTGATCTCGTCGGGGACCAACCCGACCCGCAACCAGATGGCCGCGTCGACCTTTGTTCGCCTGCTGATCCTGACTGTCGTCGCGGTCGGTGTCGCCGTAATGTTCTGGCCCGACGGCATCGGGGTGTTGCTCGGCCTCGCAATCTTCCGACTGATCGCGCTGATGATGACGAGCATTCCGCTGCTGAAGGAGTTGAAGAAATCATGACCGGCCTTTTGGCTGCAACGCGCGAGATCGAGATCGGACACCGCGTCCGGGGCAACCTGCTCGGCATCGACGTCAATATCGACACGATCATCAGCACGCTGATCGCGGGTTCGCTGGTCCTGATCCTCGGTTTCGTCGCGAGGAACTACCTCACCAGGGATCCCGACGATCACGTCCCCAGCAAGATCCAGTTGTTGTGGGAGGTCGTCGTCCATCAGGTCAACAAGCAGGTCGAGGACAACCTCGGTCGGGTCCATCCCTATGTGGCCCCATTGGCGATCTCGCTCTTCTTCTTCATCCTGATCTCGAACTGGATGGAGTTGTTGCCGACCAAGCTCAACTCCAGCACCCACCTGACACCGGCGCCCACCGCGGACACGAACCTCACCTACGCTCTCGCAGCGGTGGCGATGGTCAGCGTCTGGGTCTACGGCATCAAGCAGAAGGGCCTCGGCGGCTACTTCCGGCACTTCCTGGAGCCGTACCCCATTCTGTTGCCGCTGAACATCCTCGAAGAGCTGGTCAAGCCGATCACGCTGGCGCTGCGGTTGTTCGGCAATATCTTCGCGGGCGGCATCATGCTCGCCTTGATCGCGATCATGCCCTGGTGGGGGCTGCCGGCGGCGAACTTCGCCTGGAAGGCCTTCGACATGCTCATCGGCGTCATCCAGGCATTCATCTTCGCCTTGCTGACCGTGCTGTACTTCGCGATGGCCGGCGCCGGGCACGGGGACGGGCACGGGGACGAGCACGGCGAAGGTGACCACAAAGACCAGCAGGACAAGGACCAGCTCGACCCGAAAGCAGCGCCAGAGCCTGCGCACTGAGCCGGCTCGGGGAATGCGGCGGGATCACCAAACTCCACAGCTCCACCAACTTCAGAGTTCAACCAAACAGCGCCGGGAGACCGGCGTGACATCCAAGGAGAGACATGGAAGACGCAATCAAGCTCGCCGGGGCGTTCATCGGCGGCGGCCTGGCCCTGGCCGGTGGCGCCATCGGTGCGGGCGTTGGCGACGGCCTGGCCGGAGCGTCGTACATCGAAGGCGTGGCCCGTCAGCCGGAGGCGCAAAGCAAACTGCAGACCATCTTCTTCCTGACCGTTGGTCTGGTCGAGGCGATGTTCTTCATCAACCTCGCGTTCATGGCGTTGTTCGTGTTCGTGCTCGGCGCCTGATCCAGGCGTTGCGCACATACGGACGGACCTCGAGACAGGAAATCAGATGAGCATCGCGACACGAGCGCTCGTGCAGGCGGCCGAGGAAGGCGAGGGCACCTCGAACTTCCTCATCCCCGATGGCACGTTCTGGTTCGAGTTGGCGGCCTTCGGGCTGCTGTTCTTCGTCCTAGCGCGCTACATCATCCCGCCGATCAACCGGGCCATGGTCAGGCGCCAGGAGGCCATCCGTCAGCAGTTCGCCGAGCTCGACGAGGCCAAGGCCGCGGCTAACGCGTCCGAAGCCGAGTTCAAGGCGCAGATCGCCGACGCCCGCCACGAGGCAGCGCGGATCCGGAAGGAAGCCCAAGACCAAGGCAACGCGATCATCGCGGAGATGCGCCAGCAGGCGCAGGGTGAGGCGGCTCGAATCGTCGAGAACGCGCACACCCAGATCGAGGCGGACCGTCAGCAGGCGGCCATCTCGCTCCGCAGCGAAGTGGGCGCCCTGGCGACCACGCTGGCAGGCCGGATCGTCGGGGAGTCCTTGGAGGAACCGGCTCGGCAGTCTCGAGTCGTCGAACGGTTCTTGGCGGAGCTGGAGGCCACTCCCGAGGCAGGAAGCGCGACCAACTGATGCGTGGTTCCTCCGCTGACTCACTCGAGCGCCTGCGCGAGCTGTTGACATCCGCCACGACCGACGGCGCTTCCGGCGCGGCGGTCGGTGCAGATCTCTTCGCAGCTGCCACCGCCTTGCGCGAGTCCGCCGCCCTACGCCGAGCGGCGACAGACCCGTCGGCGCCACCGGCCGCCAAGTCGGCACTGCTCTCGGGCCTGTTCGGCCAGAAGCTGGGCGAACCGGCGACCAGCATCCTCGCCACTGCAGCCGGGCTGCGGTGGGCGACGGGCGCCGACCTGGTCGACTCGATCGAGCAGTTGGGCGTGGTCGCCCAGGTGATCGGGGCGGACGCGGATGGAGCCGGAGACCGGCTCGAGGACGAGTTGTTCGGCTTCGCCCAAGTGGTGACGCAGAACCGAGACGTTCGCGACGCGTTCTCGGACCCGGCCCGCTCGGCCGCCGATAAGCAGGCCTTGGTGCGCTCGCTGCTCGCCGACAAGACACACCCGGCCACGATCACGCTGGCCGAACGCGCCGTGCTCGGAGCCAACGGCACGGTTGCGGCGGCGTTGACGGCGTACTCCGAGATCGCGGCAGCCTCACGCGACCGGCTGGTTGCCACGGTGACGGTGGCGGTCCCGCTCACGGCGGAAGCCCACGATCGCCTGGTTGCGGTGTTGACCCGGGACAACGGGCGTCCCGTGCACCTCAACGTGGTGGTCCGGCCCTCGGTGATCGGCGGCATCCGGGTGGAGATCGGTGACCAGGTGATCGATGGCACGGTGTCGGCTCGACTCGACGACGCCAATCGAGTGCTAACCGGTCGGCCGCTGGCCGGCTGACGAGTCTGCAAGACCCCCAACGACGACACGCTTGATGAAGTTAACGAAGAGAGTAGGCACCAAATGACCGAGCTTTCGATTCGGCCGGAAGAGATCCGCGACGCGCTGCAGAAGTACGTCGCCGACTACCGCCCCGACGCTGCGTCACGCGACGAGGTCGGTGTGGTCGCCGAAGCCGCCGACGGCATCGCCCGGGTGACCGGCCTGCCCTCGGCGATGGCCAACGAGTTGCTGCGTTTCGAGGACGGCACGCTCGGCATCGCGCTGAACCTAGACACCCGCGAGATCGGCGTCGTGATCTTGGGCGACTTCGACCGGATCGAAGAGGGCCAAGAGGTGCGGCGCACCGGCGAGATCCTGTCCGTGCCCGTCGGCGACGGGTTCATGGGGCGGGTCGTCGACCCGCTTGGCAACCCGATCGACGGCCTGGGGGAGATCACCTCGGAGGCCCGCCGGGCGCTGGAGCTGCAGGCGCCCACGGTGATGCAGCGCCAGTCGGTGCACGAGCCGCTGGCCACCGGCATCAAGGCGATCGACTCGATGACCCCTATCGGGCGGGGTCAGCGGCAGTTGATCATCGGCGACCGCGCGACCGGCAAGACCACGATCGCGATCGACACGATCATCAACCAGTTGCAGAACTGGAAGACCGAGGATCCGACCAAGCAGGTCCGCTGCATCTACGTCGCGATCGGCCAGAAGGGGTCGACCATCGCGTCGGTGCGGGCTGCGCTCGAAGAGGCCGGTGCCTTGGAATACACCACGATCGTGGCTTCGCCGGCCTCGGACAGCGCCGGCTTCAAGTACCTCGCCCCCTACACCGGCTCGGCCATCGGCCAGCACTGGATGTACGACGGCAAGCACGTGCTGATCGTGTTCGACGACCTCACCAAGCAGGCCGAGGCCTACCGAGCGGTCTCGCTGTTGCTGCGGCGTCCTCCGGGCCGTGAGGCCTACCCCGGCGACGTGTTCTACCTCCACAGCCGGCTGCTCGAGCGGTGCGCGAAGCTCTCCGACGACCTCGGGGCCGGCTCGATGACCGGTCTGCCGATCATCGAGACCAAGGCCAACGACGTGTCGGCGTACATCCCGACGAACGTCATCTCGATCACCGACGGCCAGATCTTCTTGCAGTCCGACCTGTTCGCCTCCAACCAGCGCCCGGCCATCGACGTCGGTGT
>JAKFXV010000279.1 GCA_021731205.1 Nocardioides sp.
ATGCTGCGACAGACCAGGTGGAACACTTCAGCCATGCGCGAGCCGGGGTCCACGCAGGCACTGCGCGACCTGGCGCAGGCGCACCACGTCGGCGTCGACTACACCGACTGGCAGGGCAACCCGGTTCCGGCCAGCGACGACACCCTGCGGGCGGTCCTGGCCGGGCTCGGCGTGCCGGCGACCACTCCCGACGACGTCGCCGCCTCCCTGGTCGCCGTCGCGGAGGCGCCGTGGCGGCGTACCCTTCCGCCCACCGTGGTGACGCGACGCGGACGCACCACGCGGGTGCCGGTCCACCTCCCGCACGGATCCGAGGTCGAGCTGACGGTGCATCTGGAAGACGGCTCGATCCGGTCGGCGCGACAGGTCGACCACTGGGTCGATCCGCACACCATCGACGGCGTCGAGATCGGGGAGGCCACCTTCGAGCTCGACCCCGACCTGCCGCTGGGCTGGCATCGTCTCGTTGCAGCGCTGTCCTCCGGCGAGGACGCCGAGGCCACCTTGGTCGTCACTCCCGACCGACTGGTGCTGCCGAGCGCGCTGCGCGAGGGCCGGGTCTGGGGGGTGATGACCCAGCTCTACCAGGTGCGTTCGAAGCAGTCCTGGGGAATCGGCGACCTGGCCGATCTCGAGACGATCGCCGCCTGGGCCGGCACCGACCTTGGTGCCGAGTTCGTCCTGATCAACCCGCTGCACGCCGCCCAGCCGACCGCTCCGATGGAGCCGTCGCCGTACCTCCCGACGACGCGGCGCTTCGCCAACCCGATCTATCTCCGGGTCGAACGGCTGCCCGGGTTCGACGCGCTGAGCCGCGTGGATCAGCGCACGGTGCTGGCGCTCGCCGAGACCGGCCAGTCACTCAACGCCATCGACACCATCGACCGGGATGCGGCCTGGGCGTTGAAGCGGCAGGCCTTGTGGCGGATCTTCCGCGCCGCGCCGACCTGGCCGGGGCTGCGCGAGTTCGCGGCCGAGGAGGGGGAGGGGCTGACCGCGTTCGCCACCTGGTGCGCGATCGCGGAGAAGTACGGCGGCGCGGAGGCCTGGCCGGCGGCGCTGGCGGCGGGGGACCCGACCGTCGTCGCGCACTTCTCGTCGGTGCACGCCACCGAGATCGACTTCCATCGCTGGTTGCAGTGGCAGCTGACCGAGCAGCTGCGTCAGGTACAGCAGGCCGCGCTCGACGCCGGCATGTCGCTGGGGATCGTCCACGACCTCGCGGTCGGCGTACACCCCGAGGGCGCGGACGCCTGGAGCCTGCGGCACGCGCTCGCCCAAGGGGTCTCGGTCGGGGCTCCGCCCGATCAGTACAACCAGCTCGGCCAGGACTGGTCGCAACCGCCGTGGCATCCCGAACGGCTGGCCGAGCTCGGCTATGCGCCGTTCCGAGACATGGTGCGCGGGGTCCTGCGCGACTCCGGCGGGATCCGGGTCGACCACATCCTGGGGCTGTTCCGGCTCTGGTGGGTGCCGACGGGCGCGGGAGCCCAGGACGGGGCGTACGTCTACTACGACCACGAGGCGCTGATCGGGATCTTGGTGCTCGAGGCGCAGCGGGCGGGTGCGGTCGTCATCGGCGAGGACCTGGGCGTGTTGGCGCCGTACGCCCGGGACTATCTGGCCGAGCGTGGCTTGTTGGGCACCTCGATCCTGTGGTTCGAGCGTCAGGAGGACAACCGGCTGCTCCCGGTCGAGGACTACCGCGAGCTGTGCCTGGCCTCGATCACCACTCACGATCTGCCGCCGACCGCCGGCTACCTCGACCTGGCGCACATCGAGCTGCGCCGCGAGCTCGACCTGTTGACGAGGCCGGTCGAGGAGGAGATCGAGCTCGAGCTGGCCACCCTGGCTCGGGTAGGTGACGAGTTGGTCGACCGCGAGCTGCTGTCGCCCGACGGCGACCAGGAGGCGATGGTCGTGGCACTGCACCGGTTGTTGGCGCTGTGCCCCGCGCGGATGCTGGGGGTGTCGCTGTCGGACCTGATCGGCGACCGGCGGATCATCAACCAACCGGGGACCTCGGACGAATACCCCAACTGGCGGGTGCCGTTGTCGGGCCCCGACGGGGTCCCGATCTCGCTGGAGGACGTGATGGCGGCCGCACTGCCGCGCCGGATCGCCGCCCGGATGCTCAGTCGGGGGTAGTTGGTGTGTCTTTGTGGAGTTCTTGACGCACCAGGTACGTCACAGACTCCACAAACAGCCCTGGCCCGGCCGGTCCCTCACCAGGGGCTGGGTTCGTAGTCCTTGAGGAAGCAGCCGTAGAGGTCCTCGCCGGCCTCGCCCCGCACGATCGGGTCGTAGACCCGGGCGGCGCCGTCGACCAGGTCCAGTGGCGCATGCCAGCCCTCAGCGGCGATCCGCAGCTTGTCCTGATGCGGTCGCTCGTCGGTGATCCAGCCGGTGTCGACGGCGGTCATCAGGATGCGATCGGTCTCGAACAGCTCCTGGGCACTGGTGCGGGTGAGCATGTTGAGCGCGGCCTTCGCCATGTTCGTGTGCGGATGTCCGGGGCCCTTGTAGCGGCGGGAGAACTGGCCTTCCATCGCCGAGACGTTCACGACGTACGCCCGCCCCGTCCCGTCGGCGTGGGTGGCGGCTCGGGCCGCCGCCCGGAGGGCTGGCCGCAATCGCGAGATCAGTAGGAACGGTGCGATCGAGTTACAGAACTGCACTTCGAGCAGTTCCAGCGGATCCACCTCGTCGACCACCTGGGTCCAGGAGTTGTTGACCTGGGTGTCCGGCAACAGTCCGCCGGCGTCGACGGCGGTGCCGGCCAGATGCGCCTCAAGGGAGGCGTGACCGGCCTTGAGTGCGAGGGCGGTCAATGAGGCGGCGGTGTGACTCGCCAGCGCGGCTTCGGGTGACTCGCCTTCGTGGTGGGCCACGGCGTTGGCGGCCAGGGCTCCGGCGATGGCGGCGGGATGCGCCTCGGAGATCCGGTCGAAACTCACCAGCTCCGGCAGCAACGGCAGGTCGGGCAGCGGCGCCTGCTCCATCTCCAGGAGGTTCGCGTAGGCACCGGGCGAGCGTCGTACGGTCTGGCAGGCGTTGTTGATCAAGATGTCCAACGGCCCGTCGGCGGCAACGTCGTCGGTCAGCGCGATCACCTGGGTCGGGTCGCGCAGATCGATCCCGACGATCTTGAGACGATCCAGCCAGGCCGGGCTGTCCGCCATCGAGCCGAACCTCCGCACCGCGTCGCGAGGGAACCGGGTCGTGATCGTCAGGTGGGCGCCGTCGCGCAGCAGCCGTAGGGCGATGTACATGCCGATCTTCGCCCGGCCACCGGTGAGCAGGGCGCGCCGGCCGCGGAGGTCGGCGTGCTGGTCGCGCTTGGCATGGGAGAACGCCGCGCAGCGCGGGCAGAGGTAGTGGTAGAACGCGTCGACCAGGGTGTAGTCGCTCTTGCAGATGTAGCACCCGCGCGGGTTGATCAGCTCGCCGGCGTACGCCCCCGGCGTCGTGGAGACCAAGGCGATCCCCTGGGTCTCGTCGTCGATCCGCATCGGGGACCCGGTGGCCGTGGCCTCGGTCACGGCCCGGTCGGCGGCCAGCTCGGCGGCTCGTTTGCGGGCCCGGCGTTCGTGCTTGAGCGCTTTGTACATGTGTGATGCGGCACGTTTGACCCGCACCAGGTCGGGGTGGTCGGCCGGCAGTTCGTGCAGTTGCCGGAGCACCCGCTCGGTGGTCGCAAGATCCTTTGGATCTATGACGGAGTCGTCCGGATCGATCCCCGGGGTGGGCGTACTCACCCGGTGAGCGTACGGCGTCCACATTTCTCGCCCCGGTCGCGAGTCCCGGTCTGGACAGGGGAGAATCGCGTCACGGAGCCCGCGTCGGACTCGCCGGCCGGGCTCATCCGACGTCTGCGGAGGCCTGAGATGAGCGACGCTCAACACCACGTGACCGATACCAAGGTGCTCGACGAGATCGTCCAGCGAGTGCTCTGGCTCTCCACCCGGATCGTGGATGCGGCCAACCGCGAGCGAGTCACCGGAGACGGGGTCAAGGTCGGCGGTCACCAGGCGTCGTCGGCATCCATGGTCAGCGCGATGGTGGCGCTCTACTTCGCCCACCTCGACGCTCCCGACAAGGTCAGCGTCAAGCCGCACGCGTCGCCGGTCTTCCACGCGATCCAGTACCTCCTGGGCAACCTGGACCGGTCCTACCTGACCCGGTTGCGCTAGCTGGGTGGGCTGCAGTCCTACCCGAGCCGCACCAAGGACCCCGACCGCGTGGACTTCTCCACCGGCTCGGTCGGATTGGGCGTCGCGCAGACCCTGTTCTCGTCGCTCGTGCAGGACTACGTGCACGCGCATGGCTGGGCCAAAGATCGCCCGGAAGGCCGGATGATCGCGCTGGTC
>JAKFXV010000280.1 GCA_021731205.1 Nocardioides sp.
ACAATGCGCTGGTCGGGGGGCACCCTCGACAACATCGCCGTGAGCAAGGTGGTCTTGCCAGAACCGGTTCCGCCGGTGATCAAGAAGGCCAGCTTCGCGTCGACCACCCGACTGAGCAACCCGAGGGCCGCTGCAGACAACGTGCCGACAGCAGCGAGCTCATCGAGCGAGAACGAGCGCGCCCTGGGCACCCGGAGCGACACCGCCGTGCCGGTGCGGGCTACGGGAGCCAGCACGGCGTGCAGCCGGGTGCCGTCGGCCAGGCGTACGTCGACGTAGGGCATCGCATCGTCCAGCCGTCGCCCACCGGAGGCGGCCAAGCGTTGCGCCAGGCGGCGTACGGCGGGGTCGTCGGCGAAGCGGACCTCAGTGAGCTCGAGCCCGGCCCCGCGGTCGACGAACACCTGGTCCGGCCCGTTGACCAGCACGTCGGTGACGTCCGGATCGACGATCAGCCGCTGCAGCGGCCCGGCCCCGAGGACGTCTCGTCGCAGACGCTCATGGACCGCGAGCACCGTCGCGTCGCCGACGGGTCGACCCGCGCTGCGCAGTGCTTCGGCGACCCGATGAGGCGTCAGCTCCCCCGGGTTCCGAGCCAGCTGCGCGCGCACCGCCTCGACGAGCGACTCGTCGTCGGGCGCGGCGACCGGCTCAGCCACCCGTCGACTCCAACACCGTCCGGGCCGCTCTCGCCAGTGGACCACGACCGCCCCGCAGCGGCCCAGCACCGAGGTCGATGGCTTCGGCGAGACCACGCTGGTCGCTCATCGCCGTGACGACCGGCACCTGAGTAACTGAAGCGATCTCTGAGGTGTCGATTCCCCTGCCGCGGACCACCAGGCCAAGTGAGCCACCGCGCCTGATCGATTCGCACAGGCGGACGGCGGACGCCACCCCCGGCACCGTCGGCTTGACCAACACCACCACGCGGTCACAGCGGGCCACCAGCTCATCGATCAACCGATCGCGGCTCCTGGCCAGGTCGAGTACGACAAGTCCGTGTCCGCGCTGGGCAGCCGACAGCGCTTGTCGGACGGCGAACGCCTGGAGGCTGCTCGCGCTGCCGGGGGCCCAACTGAGGACCCCGGCCCCGTGCCTCCTCGGCAACGCATCGCGCAGCGTCCTGGCGCTCAGCCGTCCGGTCGTGGCTTGGAGCGCGTCCCAACGGATGCCTGGGTGATCGTCGAGTCCCAGCACCCGATCCACACCCGGGCCCAGAGGATCCGTGTCGATCACGACGCTCGCGTTGCGTCGCCCGGCCAGCTGGCCAAGGGCGCAGGCGAATGTCGTCGCTCCCGCGCCACCAGACCCACCGATCACCCCGATCGTCACTGCGGTCGTCGTCGGCTCGTGGAGGTCGGTCATCGATTCGACCAGCCAGTCCTCGGATCGAGGGAGAGTGGCGATGTCCTCGGCGCCGATGCGCAGCGCCGTACGGAAGGTTTCGTCGGGCACGGGACCGACCGCGACCAGGTGGGCGCCCCTGCGGCGCGGAGGTGCGGCTCGAGCCAGTTCTTCGGCGACATCGACCCCGACCAGCACCAGCGGCGCCCGTCCCCAACCCCGTAGCGCTCCGGTGGCGTCCGATGCGACATCGGGCGTCACCCCTGCAGCCGCCGCCAACCGGAGCAACTCGTCCAGGAGCGAACGATCTCGGGTCACGAACAGCGGCGGTGCGGGAGACACGGGCGATGGCATATCCACAGCCTCGTCACCGGGCCCGTCCATGGTTGAACTCACGGGCCGCACCTGTGGACCCGGGCGACAGCCGGCCAGCTGTGCACGAAACCTGGCTTCCGGGTCCGCACGGTTCCCGCATCCGGACCCGTCGCCCCGCCTACACTGACGTTCATGTCCATGAGCCGCACTGCGGCCTTCTTCGACCTCGACAAGACGATCATCGCCAAGTCGAGTTCGCTTGCGTTCAGCAAGAGCTTTCAGGCAGGCGGCCTGATCTCCCGGCGCGCCGTGCTGCGCACGGCCTACGCCCAGTTCGTGTTTCTGAGCGGCGGGGCCGATCACGACCAGATGGACAAGATGCGTAAGTTCGTGACCGAACTCTGCGCCGGATGGGATGTCGCGACGGTTCGCGAGATCGTCGCCGACACCCTGCACAACACGGTCGACCCGCTGGTCTACGACGAAGCCGTCTCCTTGATCGCCGAGCACAAGCTCGCCGGTCGTGACGTGGTGGTCGTGTCCACCTCGGGGGCCGAGGTGGTCGGCCCCATCTCGGAGATGCTGGGCGCTGACGACTTCGTCGCGACGAGACTGGAGATCGAGGACGGCAAGTACACCGGCAACATCGAGTACTACGCGTACGGCCCTGAGAAGGCGCGCGCCATCGAGGCACTCGCCGCGGAACGGGGCTACGACCTCCCACGTTGCTACGGCTACAGCGACTCCAGCACCGACGAGCCCATGCTTGCCGCCGTGGGGCATCCCTTCGCCGTCAACCCCGACAAGGAGCTGCGCAGGATCGCCGACGAGAGAGGCTGGCCGATCCTGGTGTTCACCAAGCCGGTCGCCTTGCGCTCACGCGTCATTCCTCCCGCGAAACCGACCCTCGCTGCGCTCGCCGTGGGCGGGGCTGTCGCAGTCGGCGGCGTGATGTGGTCGCAGGCACGCAAACGCCGTCTCGGCGCCTGACCAGACTCTCGCCCACTTCTTGAGCGCACGCATCCACAGCCCACAAAGTCAAGACTTGAAGGTGGCCGCGGGCAGGCGTAGACAGAGATGAGAACTTCACAGACCGCACGAGAGCCGGGGTACCCACGCGGCGAACCACCCTTCCCAACAGGGCGTCGACTCCGGGCAAGTCCGTCGGTTTCCGGCGGACACCTGGGCGACATTTTCGGATGCACGCCTGGTAGCCACCAGTTCACGTGTGCGCGGCGGCGCCCGGATCTGTCCGGGCGCCGTTCGCTTGCACCGGGCTAGCCGCAACCGACCCGGCGTACGCCTCGGCCGCATGCCGCATCCACTGGGCGAGAGCCGCTTCGGCGGCGCTGTCACCGACGGCCAGCGCGTCGAGTCCGCCGACGGCTCGATACGCCGCCAGCGCCTGCTCGTACGACGCCGAGCGGGCAAGATGGGCGGCCTCGGGCACCAGCACCGACGCTCGATCGACTCCACGGGAGACGAGCGTCAAACGTTCTGCGGCGAGGCCCACGATCCGATCGTGCGAGCCGAACACCGTGCACGCCGCGATCTCCGCGTGCGCGACGGCGGCCACCAGCAGGGCAGGTGCCGGGGCCGGATCGACGAGGATCCGGGCGAGGCGTTGCAGACGTCGAGCTGCGTCGGCGTCACGAGGTCGGCCGCGCTCGCCGTCGGTGTGCTCGGCTGCCGCAACGGCGTGCAGCCGAGCCAAGGCTTGCAGCGGTTCGACCCGGAACGCCCCGACCAGGCCGAGCAAGACCGTGGAGACGCGCAGCGCCGCCTGCTCTGCACCGCCGTCAGGCCCGGCAATAGCTTGGCCGGCTCGCGCTCCCCTCAACAACGCCTGCGCGGTGTCCTCCGGAGTCGTCCGCCGCCAACCGCGATCGCGCAACACCACGTCGATGCCGTCTCGAGCGGCAGTGAAGGCGGCGGGCAGGCCGTCATGGCGGGCGTACATCGCGACGATCCCCGCCAGGTCCACCCGCATAGGCACCCACGCTAGTAGCCTGCGGGGCGATGCCCGCGCACAGTTCGGCCGACGCCCGGCCCGCCTTTCCGATCCCAGCGATCTCGTGGCTCACCGGCTCCGAGGCCGTCGTCCTCGACTTCGCCGCCGGCACCGGCCGGGTGACCCAGTCGCTGGTCGACCTCGATCACGAGGTCTACGCCGTGCACCCCGTCGAAGCACCCCTGGCGAGGTTGCGCGAGCGGTTGCCCGATGTTCCCACGGCCATCGCCACTGTCGGCGACATCCCGCTTCCGGACGACAGCCTCGAGGTGGTGGTGTGGGCCGAGCCGACCGATGAGCTGGCGGAGGCCCTGGCCGAGTTCGCTCGGGTGTTGAAACCGGGCGCCATCGTGGCGTTGGCGTGGAACGTTCCGGATCAACGGATTCCGTGGGTTCGCCGGATGACCGCGATCCTCGAATTGCCGGAGAGACCCCCAGACGTCGCGGCGTTGGTGGCCGACGGCGGACTGTTCACCGACGTGGAGGCCGAGACCTTCGCGCACTGGCAGCAACTCGACGGTGAGTCCCTTGCGGCCCTGGCTCTGTCGTTCCCGCACATCGCCCGCAGGCATGCCAAGACGCGGGCTCGGATCTTGCGCGATCTCGCCACCTTGTACGACGAGTACGAACGCGGCATCGACGGTCTGCGGCTTCCCTACCTCACCCACTGCTTCCGCCTGACCTGTGCGATTCCACTC
>JAKFXV010000008.1 GCA_021731205.1 Nocardioides sp.
CACCAACGCCCCCGCAGGGGCGTTGGTGTCACCGACGACGGCGGTCACGTGACCCGATCCCGTGCCGATCGAGGTGTCGCGTGACGTCACCTCGGACGGGAGGGTCCAGCCGGTGTTGGTGCCGGACTTGTCCGCCCAGCTGCTGACCACCGCGGCGCCGGAGTAGGTCACCGTGGCGGCCGGGCTCAACAGCGCGGTCGACGAGGCGCCCATGACCGACGAGACGGCCCCGGTCGGCGGGGCGGCGTTGGAGTAGGCGACCAGCAGCCGAGCCGACTTGCCAGAGGCGCCCAGCGTGCTGGTCACCGTGCTGCCCGCGGTGTTGGCCGCAGCCGTCCTGGTGAACACCCACGAGGTGAGGTCCGGGGTGCCGTCCTGCCGGGTGTTCAACAACGTCCAGCCTGCGGGAGTCGTCGCCGTCGTGTTGAGATTCGCGGTGACGAACAACAGCAGCTGGTCGCCGGCTTGGACCGAGCCGGGGACGACTACCGATGCGGCGGTGCCGGTGGTGTTGGCGCTCGCCGAGGTCCGGAACAGCGCCGCGGCGCCGGGTTCGATCGCCTCGACCTGAATCGTTACCGAGTCCGTGGCCGCGTCGTCGTCGGTGACGGTGAGCTCCACGTCGTACACCCCGCCGTTGGCGTAGGTGTGCGAGGGGACGGGGCCGGTTCCGGTGCTGCCGTCACCGAAGTCCCAGTCGTAGGTCACGACGTCACCGTCGGAGTCGAAGGACGCCCCGCCGTCGAAGGAGCACGCCAGCAGGTCGCACGAACCCGTCGCGGCCGCTTCAGGACCGACGTTCGGCGGGTCGACGACGGTGACGTCGTGGGAGACGGAGTGCTGTCCGACCCGGTCGTCGGTCACGGTGAGGGTGACCGTGAACGTGCCGCCGGATCGATAGGTGTGCTCGGGGGCCGAGCCGGTGCCCAACTCTCCGTCGCCGAAGTCCCACGCGTACGACGCCACGGAGCCGTCGGGGTCGAACGAGGTCGATCCGTCGAACGTGCACACGTTGACCACGCAGGTGGACGTGAATGCCGCGGTCGGTGCCACGTTGGGCTGGGCGCCGTCGGACATCAACACCGCACGCGCCCGCCAGTCGACGGTGTTGTTCATCAGCGTGGGCGTGCCGCTCGGCGCACCACCCGTGAACGGCATGCGGTACAAGGCTCCGGCCGTCGAGTCGACGAAGTAGAGCTGGCCCTCAGAGACGAACATGCCGCGCACGCGGGAGGGGTTCAAGGCCGCGACGGCGCCACCGGCGGTGAACCGCAACGCGCTGAAGATGCCGCTCTCGGGGTTGAAGTGCCGCCAGTACAGCGAACTGCTGCCCGACAAGGTGTAGTAGACGCGTCGGGTAGAGGTGTCGAAGAAGACGCCTGTCAGGTTGGGCGTATCGGCACCGATGTCGTTGGACCAGGTGTCGATGGCCGTGCCCGGACCGAAGGTGGTCCCGGTCAACGAACGGCGCATCCACGCCCCGTCGCTGTGACCGGTGAACAAGGTGCCGTTGACCGCGAACGCCCCCCGCACCCGGCGCCACGGGGCCGTCCCGGGCAACACCGTGGTGGCACCCGGAGCGCCGACCCCGGTGTAGTTGCGCACCTGGACCTCGTCTTGCTGGCCAAGAGTCCCCTGCGTCGGCAGATCGGTGCGGATGATCTCGATGGCGTTGATCAACGGGTTGTTGGCCGCGCCGTGGCGGAACAGGATGTTGACCTGACCGTCGCTGGTTCGGTTGAACGAGCGCATGGTCCCGACGTCGTGTCCCACCTGGCCGCTCAGGTCGATATCGTCGAGCACATTCTGACCGTCGATGTCGACGTCGAAAACCCGCTCGCCGAGGTCGTCGGTCGAGGTGGAGCGGTTGGCCATGTACAGCCGCACCTGGACGGGCGTGCCGGCGGTCACGTTGAAGTTCCACTGCATCTCGTTGCCGCCCGACGCGTCGTACCGCTCGGTGACGAAGATGTCTTTCGGCGGGCGGTCGAAGTCGGTGTTCGGGACCGTGGCGTCGTTCTCGGGAGTCGTCAGCGACGAGGGCGCGGTCGCGGTGCTGCTGCCGGTGTTGCGGTACGACGAACTCGTGCCGGTGTCGGCCAGCCAGTCGGGGCCGTCGTCGGCCGAGGTCAGTTGTGGGCCACCGGCGTTGATCCGGTAGAGCACCGAGGAGTCCGCGCCGGTCGTGCCGGCGCTGCGACCGAGCATCAAGATGTCGTTGGGCAGCCGACCGGTGTCCCAGGTCGGGGCCGAGGTGCCGCCGGCCCACGGGAAGAACGCGAGCTTCATGCGTTCTTCGTTGTTCCACCTGTCGGTGTCGCTGCCGGCCCAGACGCCCTGGGGGGTGACGTGGTAGTCGTACAGACCCACCCCACGCGTCCGGGTCGGGTTCCAGTTGAACGGAACACCCGTCAGCGGGTCGAGGGCGCCCATGCCGGTGCGGCGGACCCCGCCGGCCCCGTGTCGGTCGGCGGAGTAGGGGTTGTTGACCCAGCGCATGTGGCCGCCGACGTACACCACGCCGTTGTGGATCTCCGCGGAGTACGACGTGTCGCCGCCGGTCAGGCTGGTCCAGGTCGGGCTGAGCCCGGCGGCGGCGGTCGTCTCGAACCGTGCGATGGAGTCGCACGCCGACGTCGTGCCGCCGTAGGCGCCGGTGGTGACGATCACCGCATAGGAACCATCCGGCGCGATGTCGACGTCGCGCATGTAGGTGTCGAAGGAACTCGAGCAGTTGGCGGTGTAGAAGGTGGTCGACCATGGGCTCAACGTCACGGGAGTCGTCGTGAGATCGAGCATGGCGGCCTGGACCCGAGTCTGGCCGGCGACGGCCGTGAAGTTGCCGATGATCAACAACTTGTCGCCGGCAGGCGTAGCGTCCATCTTCAAGACCTTGCCGGTGCCGCCGTTCTTGAGGCCGGACAAGGTCACGTTGAGTTTGGTGTTCACCCGGCCCGTGGTCGGGTCGATGCTGCCGACGTAGGTGCGCGGTTGACCGCCCAGCATGGTGAACAAGCCGGCGACGTAGAGGTTGCCCCCGACCAACTTCAGGTCGCGGACCAGGCCGTTGGCGCCCTGGGTGTTGAAGGTCGTGACGAGAGACCCGTTGGCCAGATTGATCCGCGCGACCTTGCGCCGATTGGTGCCGTTGACGGTGTTGAAGTCGCCACCGACGTAGACGCTCGTGCCGTCACCAGTCGACAAGACCACGTTGACCAGGCCGTCCAACACCGGAGCGAAGTTGGTGTCGACCACGCCGGTCGTCGCGTCGAAGGCGGCCAGGTAGCGCCTGGTGTAGACGGCGCCACCGTTGCTTGTGGAGTTCGCGACCTGCGTGAAGTTCCCGCCGATGATCACCCGGTTGCCGACCTGCCAGATGCTCTGCACCTCACCATCGAGGACATTCGGCGTCCAGTTGGCCGGGTTCTCGGTGGGCAGTCCGGCGCTGGGCGTCGCTGCCTGCGCGGGCGAGTTCCCCACTAGTACGAGCCCGGTCATCAGCAGCACCATCACCACCCACCGAGCGATCGAGCCGACTCGCGCGCGTTCGCGCTGGATCGTTGGCAAAGCGGCGTTCATCGTGTCCCCCCGGACTGATGTTCAACAAGTTGTGCGGCCACGCGCGCCGAACGCGCGAGGTTTGTTCGGTGAAACCCCCGAAGGTCGATTCTGAACCCACCCCTGGCCGTGTGTCCGGTGAATGCTCAGATTTGTCGCGCGACCGTCCGAAAAATGAGCTGCGGCATCGTCGTGCGGCGGCGTCACAGCCACCGGACCCGGATATCGTCTCGGTATGGATGCCCGGAGGCCGATCGCAGAGCTGCGTCGGGAGTACTCCGATCATGGGCTCGCGGAAGCCGATCTGCAGGCCGATCCGATCGAGGCGTTCGGGTCGTGGCTCGAGCAGACGGTGGCCGCGGGGATCCACGAGCCCAACGCGATGGTGCTCGCGACGGTCTCGCCTGCCGGGCAGCCGTCCTCCCGGATGGTGTTGCTCAAGGGAGTCGACCGGCGTGGGTTCGTCTTCTTCACCAACCTGGGGTCACGCAAGGCTCGTGAGCTGATCGCCGAGCCGCGCTGTTCCCTGCTGTTCCCGTGGCATCCGCTCGAGCGCCAGGTGCGCGTGGAGGGGCTGGCGCGGCCGGTCTCGCGGGAGGAGGTGGCGGCGTACTTCGCCACCCGACCGCGTGCCTCCCGGTTGGGGGCGTGGGCCTCACCCCAGTCGCAGGTCGTGAGCGGTCGGGACGAGCTCGACACCGCGGTGGCCGCTGCAGCACGGCGGTTTCCAGACGAGGTGCCGGTGCCCGAGGGTTGGGGCGGCTTCCGGGTGGAGCCGGAAGCCGTCGAGTTC
>JAKFXV010000217.1 GCA_021731205.1 Nocardioides sp.
GCTGGCGGCGCTGCGCGAGGCGTTGCCCAACATCGCCAGGCACGCGAAAGCCGCCTCGATGCTCACCAGGACCGAGGCGGCTTTCGCGTGCCTGGCGATGTTGGACAACGCCTCGCGCAGCGCCGCCAGCAACTGCGTGCGGGTGGCCGCATCCACGACGGTGTCGACGGGACCGCCGAACCGCAGGCCGGGCGCGAAGCCCAGCACGCCGGCGTACTCCTCGACGAGGGTCTGCACCTGCTGCCGCGTCGACGTCGATCCGCCCGGGTGCTGCTTGAGCTCGAAGATCGTCGTTCGGATGTCACGGATGGTGGCGTCGAGATCCTGGACGGCCTGATCCAAGCGGTCCTGGACGTCGGCTCCCCCCGCGCGGGCGCGCACCCCTTGCAGTTGGAGACCCGTCGCGAAGAGGCGCTGGATCACGACGTCGTGCAGGTCGCGGGCGATGCGGTCGCGGTCGGCAACGACCGCGTGCTCCTCGCGGTCGACCAACGCCTGGAGTCGGTCGAGGGCCAGGGCCGCCTGCTCGGCGAACGACGTCGCGAGAGCCCGCTCTTGGGCCGGTTGCCGGGTCGCGTCGTGGCGGGCGTCGAGCACGACGGCCAACACGAGCATCGGCACCAGCCGCGTCCGCACCGGCATGAACAACACCACTCGACTGCGATCCAACGCCACCTCGTCGGGCTGCTCCCCTCGAAAGGCCGCCGCCAACGGTTCCCCGCCGAGGAGGGCGGGGTCGGCGACTCGGTCGCCCTCCTGGCCGTCGGAGGCGATCAGCACCGGCGAACCCGACTCCCACGCGAACACGCCGACCGCGAGTGCGCCGAAAGCGGCGCGGGCGCCTTCGCCGACGTACGGAATGGCGTCGTCGAGTTCGATCGGTCCCTGCAACGTCTCGTGGAGTCGAGCTGCCGCCTCCAGCCAGGAACGCTGCCGTTCGCTCAGCGCGTAGGCCCGGGCGTTCTCGACGACGAAGCCGGCCGCGCCCGCAAGCGCGAGCACGAGGGTCTCGTCCTCCTCGGTGAAGGCGCGACCACCGCTCTTCTCGGTGAGGTAGAGGTTGCCGAAGACCGTGCCCCGGATCCGCAGGGGAACACCCAGGAACGAGGTCATGGGTGGATGGTGAGGCGGGAAGCCGTACGACTCCGGATGCGCGGTCAGGTCCCGCAACCGCAGGGGCTCGGGGTGGTCGATCAGCAGCCGGAGGATCCCCCGGCCCTCGGGCAGCTCGCCGATCCGGCCGCGCGCGGCCTCATCGATGCCATGGGTGATGAAGTCCGAGAGGGCGCCGTCGCTGCCGATGACGCCGAGCGCGCCGTACTCCGCCTCGGTGAGCTCGCAAGCCGAGGCCACGATCCGGGCGAGCACGTGGGTGACGTCGCCTGCAGAGGTGAGGGCGACCACTGCCTCCAGCAGCGCCTGGGAACTGGCGCTCGAACCCACGGAGTCGACCATGTGGTCATCCTGGCACTCCCGGCGTCGCACACGCGGGCAACGGTGGGCCGCTCGATCGGGCGTCAGCCGCCGATCCGACGTCCGGTCAACTCGGTCCACCGCAACCGCACGTAGAGCTGGCGCAGACCGCCGGCCCACGGGGTCGGGTCGTCGCTCGCGCGGATCTCCTCGAGCTCGTGCGGGTCCTCGACCATCGTGCCGCGGCCCAGCGCCATCACACTCCAACCGGTGTGACCGGTCTCATCGACGTCATCGACCTCGAAGGCCAGCTGCGTGTTCCAGCCGTAGGTGCCCAGCACGCTGTAGGGGGTCGTACGGAAGACGATCGCGTCGTCGACGACGCTGAAGTTGACCGGCATGATGCGCGGGCCGGCCGGCGTGCACACCGCAGCGCGGCCGACCACCTTGCTGGCCAGCAACTCCCGACACTTCTCGTAGGTCATGATGCTCGGTCCGGTCGTCTTCATGACCTCACTGTGGTCTGCTTCCGAGGCCCTCGGCAGGGGCGAAGGTCCCGCCTCGGCCCGGACTCCTTTCCCACTCACCTTCACGGTTGGGCGTCGCCTGTGGGCCAGACCAGTCCTGGGAGCGAGGGCCGGCGGTCGACGTACGTTGTGAGCGCCGCCTAGCCTGGCCGTATCGAGACCACCGATCGATCTGAGCGAGGTAGGACATGTCCGAGAAGTTGGCCTTCCACAACATCATCAACGGCGAGGTGCAGGAGTCGGCCTCGGGCGCCCAGATGGACATCGTCAACCCGTCCACGGGCGAGGTCTACGCGACCGCTCCCAACTCCGACGCGACCGACGTCGACCGCGCTTGTGCCGCGGCGGGCGCCGCGTTCGACACCTGGCGTTGGAGCACCCCGGCCACCCGGCAACTGGCCCTGCTCAAACTGGCCGATGTGCTCGAGGCGAACGCCGAGGAGTTGGTCGGGATCGAGAGCCAGAACACCGGCAAGCCGTTCGGGCTGACGATGTCGGAGGAGATTCCGGCGATGATCGATCAGATCCGCTTCTTCGCGGGCGCGGCCCGCATCCTGGAGGGCAAGTCCACCGGCGAGTACATGGCTGGGCACACGTCCTCGATCCGACGTGAACCGGTCGGTCCGGTGGCGCAGGTCGCGCCGTGGAACTACCCGATGATGATGGCGGTCTGGAAGTTTGCCCCCGCGCTGGCCGCAGGCTGCACCGTCGTACTCAAGCCGTCGGACACCACCCCCGCCTCCTCGGTCTGGATGGTCGAGAAGATGCAGGAGTTGTTCCCACCCGGTGTGGTCAACCTGGTGTGCGGCGACCGGGACACCGGAGCGTTGCTGACGCGGCACAAGATCCCACAACTCGTGTCGATCACGGGGTCGACCCGGGCCGGTA
This sequence comes from Nocardioides sp., assembly GCA_021731205.1. Taxonomy (GTDB): domain Bacteria; phylum Actinomycetota; class Actinomycetes; order Propionibacteriales; family Nocardioidaceae; genus Nocardioides. The sequence goes on from JAKFXV010000217.1 coordinate 2,829, forward strand.
TGGCCGTCGCCTCGGCCGCGTCCGAGGACCTGAAGCGGGCCCACCTCGAACTAGGGGGTAAGGCGCCGGTGGTCGTCTTCAACGACGCCGACATCGCCTCCGCCGTCGAAGGCATCTCGGTGGCCGGGCTGTTCAACGCCGGCCAGGACTGCACCGCGGCCACCCGAGTGATCGTCCAGTCGGGGATCTACGACGAGTTCGTGGCCGCGCTCTCGGAAGCGGCGGAGGCCACCAAGACGGGCTTCGACAACGCCGACGAGGACATCCTGTACGGCCCGATCAACAACCCGACCCAGCTCAGCCACATCTCCGGGCTCGTCGACCGCGCGCCCTCCCATGCCCGGGTGACCGTCGGCGGTCGGCGCGTCGGAGACCAGGGCTTCTTCTACGCTCCCACCGTCATCGCGGACCTCAAGCAGACCGACGAGCTGATCCAGACCGAGATCTTCGGCCCGGTGCTCACCGTGCAGAAGTTCGACACCGAGGACGAGGCGCTCGCCATGGCCAACGGCACGGAGTACGGCCTCGCCTCTTCGGTGTGGACCAACGACATCGGCGCCGCGACCCGGATGTCGGCCCGGCTCGACTTCGGCTGCGTGTGGGTCAACACCCACATCCCGCTGGTGGCCGAGATGCCGCATGGTGGGTTCAAGCACTCGGGCTACGGCAAGGACCTCTCGATGTACGGCTTCGACGACTACACCCGGATCAAACACGTGATGGTCTACCACGGCTTCGAGGGCTAACCCCTAACCCCTCCGCCGAGGCGGCGGGGTTAGGGGGTGGTGCGGGCGAGGACTTCGCGGACGATGTCGAGGGTCGTGTCGGGGTGGAGGAAGGCGAAGCGGCCGACGGTCTCGCCCTCCCACTTCGTGGGTGGGATGAACGCCACCTCGTCGTGGTGCAGCTCCCTGGCCCAGGCGTCGTAGTCAGACGCTGCCCAGCCGGTACGCCGGAACAACACCACGCCCAGATCGGGCTCGCGGATCAGCTCGAGGTGCGCAGTGGCCCGGATCATCGCAGCCGTCTCGCGCGCCAACCCGGCCGCGACCTCGATGGCCGCCCGGTAGGCGTCGATGCCGTTGACGGCCAGCGAGAACCACAGTGGCAACCCTCGCGCCCGCCGGGTCAGGTGATAGGCGTAGTCCGTCGGGTTCCACTCCCCCGACTCCGGGCCGCCGCTGTGGATCACATCGAGGTACGACGCGTCCTGGGTGTGCGTACGACGAGCCAGCTCCGGCTCGCGGTAGAGCAGTGCACAGCAGTCGAACGGCGTGAACAGCCACTTGTGCGGGTCGACGATGAACGAGTCGGCAAGTTCGAGCCCGGCGAACTTCGGCCGCAAGGACGGCGCCAGCATCCCCGCGCCGCCGTACGCCCCGTCGACGTGGAACCACCAGCCGTTGCGTCGGGCGATCTCGCCCACCCCGGCCAAGTCGTCGACGATGCCGGCGTTGGTCGTGCCCGCCGTACACACGACGCCGGCAACATCTGTTAGGTCGGCTTCGGCC
>JAKFXV010000123.1 GCA_021731205.1 Nocardioides sp.
GCACGGTGGCTGGAAGTTGCTCCGCGCCGCCGAGGACATCTCGGTGGCCGATGTCATCCGAGCAGTCGACGGGCCGCTGGTCTCGGTCTACGGTCTGCGCCCAGAGGCCGTCAGCTACAACGAATCGGCCGAAACCCTGCAGCACGTCTGGATCGCTGCGCGGCACTCCCTGCGCGACGTGTTCGAGGACGTCTCGATCCGCCATCTGGCGGACAAGCGTCTCCCCGACGCGGTCGCCGCCCGGGCCGCCGATAGCGACGCCTGGGAGCCGCACTAGCGCGATTCCCAGGTCAGGCGGCTGCGAGCCAGTCCAGCAACGGCTTGGCCGCGCGCCAGTCGGCACGCACGACATCCAGCAGTCCGGCAGTGTGGATCACCGGCTCGAAGCCGTGCGAGCGGCCCACGGTGAGCGACTTGTGGCGCAGCAACTCGATCCGCGGGTGGTCGGCCGCGTAGCCACGCGGCGTGGTCTTGAGGCGTTCCCCGCCGATCTCCCAGCCAGCCCTGTCCAGCGTGCGCAACCGCCGCTGGAGGAGCGGCCCCGAGCGGCCGTCGGCCATCGCGTCACGTATCGCGCCGAGGCGCTCGCCGCTCGCCTCGTAGAACCCGGCTCCGGTGCGCACCCCGCGTGCTGATATCTCGACGTACCACCCGGTCGACGGGCCCGTCGCCACGTAGGCTCCCTGGTGCAGTTTGTACGGCGTCTTGTCCTTCGCGAATCTGACATCGCGGTAGGGGCGGAACACCTTCGCCGGACCGAACTCCGCCGCCAACGCGGCGCACAGGGCGGTCATCGGCTCCCGGATCGCCACGGTGTACGTCGTCTTGTGCGCCTCCCAGAACGACTTGGTGTTGTCCATCTCGAGGTCCTCGAAGAAGTCGAGGGCCGCGATCGGGAAGCCGGCAAAGGTCATGGCCGAAGCGTAGGCGCTCATGCCCGCCTCCCCACTCGCTCTCATCGCAACATGAACGGTCGCATCATGCAGCCCAAGGACCACCCGTCGCGGGACCAACGGCACTGCCGAGTGCCGATCACCAGGGCGAGTCTGGGAGTGAAGAGACACCAGAACTAGTCGAGGGTGGTGGGGACGATGGGCTGGCACGGCGAGTTCGACCTGTACTCCGGTTGGGGCATGGCAGCGGACCACCGCACTCGGCGGCTGACCCTCACCGGGCGCGCGTGAGCGTGTCGGCGGTGCAGCGCCGCACCCTGCTCCGCGGCGTCCTGGGGGCCACTGCCTTGGGCGCCGCGGGCGGGTGCGCATCCATGACCGGCACGCTCATCGCGCCCGACTCGGCGACGGTGGCTGCGGCCGAGGCCGCGCGTCGGCGCCCTGGCAGGTCGGTCGTGACTGCGCGGCTCCGCGCCAGCGCGAGCGAGATCGACCTCGGTGGTCGCACCGTCGCGACGTGGGCGTACGACGAGCAGGTGCCGGGTCCGCTGCTGCGTGCCCGGGCCGGCGACCTGCTCCGCGTCGCCGTCGACAACCGACTCCCCGCGAGCACCAGCGTGCACTGGCACGGCCTGGCGCTGCGCAACGACATGGACGGGGTGCCGGGGGTCACCCAGGATCCGATCGATCCCAGCGGCAGCTTCACCTATGAGTTCACTGCGCCAGATCCGGGGACGTACTTCTATCACCCTCACTCCGGGGTCCAGCTCGACCGAGGGCTCTACGGCGTGCTGGTCGTCGACGACCCTGGAGAAGCGGCGGCGTACGACGACGAGTGGGTGGTCGTCCTCGACGACTGGATCGACGGCACCGGCACCACGCCGGATGCGGTCCTCGACGAGTTGCTGCGCAGTGGCGGTTCGATGATGGGCTCGATGGGCGGCTCACACGCCGCGTCGGGTGGCTCGGACCTGATCGGCCATGGCGGCGACGTCACCCACGCGGCGTACCTCATCAACGGGCGCACGCCCGAAGCACCCTCCGCGTTCCTTGGCCGACCTGGGCAGCGGATCCGGCTCCGGGTGGTCAACGCCGCCGCCGACACGGCTTTCCGCGTGGCGCTCGGGCAGCACGAGCTGACGGTGACGCACAGCGACGGCTTCCCGGTCGAGCCGGTCGCCACCGACGCGGTGCTGATCGGCATGGGCGAGCGGTACGACGTCGTGGTCACCCTCGGCGACGGGGTGTTCCCGCTGGTCGCCTGCGCCGAGGGCAAGGGCTCGGCCGCGCTGGCGGTGGTCCGAACCGGTGGCGGCGAAGCTCCGCCCGCCACCAGCCAACCCCGAGAGCTGACCGGCCGGGTGCTGCTCGGGACGGACCTGCTCGTGGCGGAGTCGGTGCGGCTGCCGAAGCGGACGGTGGACCGTCGGCTCGATCTCCGGTTGGGCGGCTCGATGATGCGCTATCGCTGGACGATCAACGGCCGCACGTTCGCCGACTCCGAGCCCCTTCAGCTGCGTCAGGGAGAGCGGGTGGCGGTGCGGATCGCCAACGCGACGATGATGTTCCACCCGATGCACCTGCACGGCCACACCTTCGCTTTGCGCGATGGCGGGGCGCGCAAGGACACCGTGACGGTGCGGCCGATGGAGACCCTCGAGGTCGAGCTCGATGCGGACAATCCCGGCCAGTGGGCCGCGCACTGCCACAACCTCTATCACGCCGAAGCCGGGATGATGACGACCCTGTCGTACCGGGCGTGAGTCCACCTGCCACTTGTGCAGGATTGGTGAATCCTCGATCGAGTCCGAGGGCGGTCGCCTTTCGCACAACTACGTTTGCTCTCGAACGTTGGGGGCGAGATGGCAGGTACGGCGAATGGCCGGCGCGTTGGGTTGCTGGTTGCGGCGTCTTGCGCCTTGGCCGCGCTCGCTGCTGCGATCAGCCTGACCGCCGGGTCCTCGCCGGCCGATGACAGCGCCGGAAACGACGCCTCGTTGAGGACCGATCTTGCAGAAGCCGCCGCGATCGTGGCGGACGGGCCAGAGCCGTGGGCGCTGCGCGCGGCCGAGGCGTACGTCGTCTGGGCGGGCACCCCGGCCGAGCAGCAAGCTGCTGAGGTGGTTGTCGCTTTTGAACTCAATGGCGGCTACAGCCGGTGTATGGCCGACCGTGGTTTTCCCCGTCCGTGGCAGGACTCCGTTGCTCGTCCGCCTGTGTACAAGCGCCCGCTCCTGGCCACCTTCTGGGCAGCCGGGCCCTCGGACGGTGCGGTTCTCCAGGAGGCGTTCAACTATGAGGCCGGACAGCGTCAAGAGTTGCGAGCCAACTCGATCGAGGCAACCGGAGTTGAGGCCACGTCGGAGAAAGCCTGTCGTGACGCCAACCCAGGGGCCGGAGACGACGAACTCGAGGAGATCCGAGACCCGAGTGACGGTCTCTTCGAGACCTGGACCGAGGCCATGCAGCCCGTGGTCGAGGCGGGAGGTTGGTTCGAGCCTTGGGAGACCTGCATGCGAGCGGCCGAGGAGGCGTATTCGTCGGCCGACTGGGAGTGTCGCCGCGACGTTCGCGCGGGGCTCGGCGACGAGGTCGATGCCGCCGTCGCTGACTTCACTTCGGATCAGGCAGCGGCGATCGCGGGTGCCCGCATTGGATGGGACGCGATCGCGGCCCGGGCCGCGCAACTGGGTTGGACGCCTCCCGAAACCGCAGCGGGCCGGGATGCGGCGAGGTGAGGTTGAAGGTGTGGATGCGGCGGTGTGGAGGCGTTTGGCTCGTAGGGCGACAGTTGCACTGATCGTCATGGTGTCGGCATGCTCCACCGACGAGACGCCGCGCGTGAATGCCGAAGGCACGTGCCGGTCCGCGCAAATCGCCGAGTCGGTGGCCGCCGAGCAAGCTGCCAAGCGGGTCCTGGGGACGTTGGACTACAACATCCGACGCCAAGACTCTTGCGCCGCCATTGGCGTCGCCGATGGGGCCTTGCGGATCGCCGTCTTTGATTGGCAAACCACGAGGCAGGGCTACCACTTCTTCTCGACACGCGGTTGGAGTCGTGAGGGCTATTGGACGATGAGTCCTGACGGTCGTTACCGAGCGGGGATCCAATCGGGGAAGGGCGCCGACGGCGATGTCAGCTACGCCGAGATCCTGATGAAGCCAGCTGCGGTGACGGCGAACTACCCGTGAGGGGGCTGGTTGACCACGGAAACCAAGCCTCGCGTCGTGGTTGTCCACGTTGATGCGTGGAGCGGATGACGAGACTCGAACTCGCGACATCGACCTTGGGAAGGTCGCGCTCTACCAACTGAGCTACATCCGCGGGCCGCCGGTGTGGCGGTGCGCCGTGATGCTACCAAGCGCGGGACGCCCACTGGCCGGGTGACCCCGCGCCGCCTCAGCCTTCGTCGTACGGCGT
>JAKFXV010000122.1 GCA_021731205.1 Nocardioides sp.
TCCGCGCACTGGCCATTACGCACCGCGACGAGGTGGCCGGGTTGATCGTCGAGCCCCTCCTGCAGGGGGCAGGCGGCATGTGGGTCTACGACGCGGGCTATCTGCGCCTGTTCCGCGAGGTCGCCGACGAGCTGGACCTGGTGCTGATCTTCGATGAGATCGCGACCGGATTCGGTCGGACCGGGCAGCTCTTCGCGGCCGAGGCGGGGCCGGTCGCTCCCGATGTCATGTGCCTGGGAAAGGCGCTGACGGGCGGCACGATGACCCTGGCCGCCACGCTGTGCACCACTCGGGTCGCCGCCGGTGTCTCCGCCTCAGACTCGGGGGTGCTCAACCACGGGCCGACCTACATGGGCAACCCGCTGGCCTGCGCCGTCGCGCTGGCCAGCGTGGACCTGCTGCTCGAGGGCGACTGGCGTGCTCAGGTGCACGGCATCCACGACGCGCTGAGGATCGGGCTCGAGCCGGTGCGCCAGCTGCCCGGTGTGCTCGACGTACGCACCCTCGGAGCCGTCGGCGCGGTGCAGCTCGATCATCCGGTGGACGTGCCGGCGGCGACCCAGGCGGCGCTGGACGCCGAGGTCTGGCTACGCCCGTTCGCGGACCTGATCTACACGATGCCGCCCTACGTCTGCACCCCGGAGGAACTCATCGCGATCACCCACGCGATCGGTCAGGCGGTGAAGGCCGGATGACCCGGTGGGAACAGTGGCTCGCCGACCAGACCCGCGCGCGCGAGTCCGCCGGTCTCGTGCGCGAGCTCCGGTCGCGACCTGCGGACGACGAGCTGATGGACCTGGCCGGCAACGACTATCTGGGCCTGGCGCGCGATCCCCGAGTCACCGAGGCGGCCGCTGCCGCGACCAAGATCTGGGGCGCCGGAGCCGGCGCCTCCCGGCTGGTCACGGGGACCCTCGACGTGCACACCGCACTCGAGGAGGCGTTGGCCGACTTCATGGGCTGGCCGGCGGCGCTCGTGTGCTCGACCGGCTATCACGCCAACCTCGCCGTGGTGACCGCGTTGGCCGATCGCGACGCGCGGATCATCTCCGACGCCCACATCCACGCGTCCTTGATCGATGCCGCCCGGCTGTCTCGAGCCGCGATCCAGATCACCGACCACAACGATGTCTCGGCCGTCGCCGCCGCGCTCGCGGCCGAGCCGGGTCGGCGGACCCTGGTGCTGGCCGAGTCGGTGTACTCCGTGCTGAGCGACGCCGCCCCCCTGGTCGAGCTGGCCCGGGTCTGTGCCGACCACGACGCGCTGCTGATCGTGGACGAAGCACACGGCCTCGGCGTGGCCGGAGCCGGGGGGCGCGGTCTGGTCGCCGAGTCCGGATTGGCGGCGCACGCCCACGTGGTCACAACCGTGACGCTGTCGAAGTCGTTGGGTGCCCAGGGTGGTGGCGTGCTCGGCTCGGCCGCGCTGATCAGGCACCTGGTCAACCGGGCCCGACCGTTCATCTATGACACAGCCCTGGCGCCGGCCGCTGCCGCCGCCGCTCACGCCGCCCTCGACGTCTTGCGACAGGAGCCGCAGCGCCCCGAACTGCTGCGCCGGCGAGTCGAGGGATTGGCCGGCTCGCTCGGTGTCCGGGCCCCTGCCGGAGCGGTGGTCTCCGTGGAGATGGCCTCACCGCAGATCGCGGTGGCCGCACAGGCCGCGGCCCTCGCCGGCGGGGTTCGCGTGGGTTGCTTCCGCCCGCCCTCGGTGCCAGACGGCATCTCACGGCTGCGGATCACGGCCAACGCGGGGCTGCCGGACGCTGCCTGGGAGCGCGCGTGCGACGTCGTACGCCGTGTGGTCGACGAACACCGACGGGCCGACTGAGTGGGCGTCCTCGTGGTGACCGGCACCGGCACCGAAGTCGGAAAGACCGTGGCGGCCGCGGCACTGGCCGTGCGCGCGGCGGCGTCCGGCTCGGTAGTCGTGGTCAAGCCGGTGCAGACCGGCGTCCTGCCTGGCGACCTCGGCGATGCCGGGGAGGTGCACCGGCTGACCGGGGCGCAGACCCAGGAGTTCACCTCGCTGCGCGACCCGCTCGCTCCCGACACGGCTGCCCGGCTCCGGGGTGAGCGCCTCCCGCCGATTGAGGAGTACGCCGACCGGATCCGGGTGCTGACCGACTTCCACGACACGGTGATCGTCGAAGGGGCCGGCGGCCTGCTGGTCCGCCTGGACCTCGAGGGCGGGACGATCGCGGAGCTCGCTTCGAGCCTGGCCGCCGAGGTGGTCGTGGTCGCCTCGGCCGCTCTCGGCACGCTCAACCACACCGAGCTCACGGTGCAGGCGCTGCGCACTCGCGGTCTCGAACCGGCGGGGTTGATCATCGGATCGTGGCCCGAGCAGCCCGGGCTCGCCGAGACCTGCAACGCCGAGGACCTGCCGCGGGTTGCCGGCGTACCCCTGATCGCGACGATCCCGGCAGGTTCGGGATCGCTGTCACGGGAGGCCTTCGTCTCCCGGGCGCCGGAGTGGTTCGCCTAAGCCACAGCGTCATACGAAGTGGTCGCTATCGCGACCACTTCGTATGACGTCCGGGGGCGCGCTTGCGCGCGGAGTCGGACTAGACCCGGGCTCGGCGCAGCCCAAAGGTGAGCCCATCGACCAGCGCACCCCACGACGCCTCGATCACGTTGTGCCCCACCCCGACAGTGACCCAGCTGGTCGCCCCATCGGTCGTCTCGATCAGCACCCGGGTGATGGCATCGGTGCCGTGTCCCTGGTCGAGGATCCGCACCTTGTAGTCGATCAGCTCGAACTTCGCGACCTCGGGGTAAGCCTGGCTGATCGCGGTGCGCAGCGCATGATCGAGCGCGTTGACCGGGCCGTTGCCCTCCCCCGTCACGACGATCCGATCGCCGCCCGCGTGCAGCTTGACGGTCGCCTCGGACACTGCTTCATCGCCGGGCCGAGTCTCGGTGATGACCCGCCACGACTCGACGTCGAAGTACGACGGCCGCGCGCCTTCCACCTCCTCCACCAACAACAGCTCGAACGACGCATCGGCCGCCTCGAAGGTGTGTCCGCGCTGCTCCAGCTCCTTGACCCGGGCAGTCACCCGGGTGACGAGCTCGCGGTCCTGCGACAGGTCGAAGCCGAGCTCGCGGCCCTTGAGCTCGATCGACGCGCGCCCGGCCATGTCGGAGACCAGCAGCCGCATGTCGTTGCCGACCAGCTCTGGATCGAGGTGCTGGTAGAGATTGGGATCGACTTTGATCGCGCTCGCGTGCAGCCCCGCCTTGTGGGTGAACGCCGAGGTCCCGACGTACGGCTGTCGGGATGCGGGCGGGAAGTTCGTGACCTCCGCCACCGCGTGGGCGATCCGGGTCGCTTCGGCCAGCATGCCGGCGGGCAGCACTCGCCGGTCGAGCTTGAGCTCCAGGTTGGCGACGACCGCGACGAGATCCGCGTTGCCGGTGCGCTCGCCGTACCCATTGATCGTGCCTTGCACATGCGTGGCGCCCGCCTCGACGGCGGCGAGGGTGTTGGCGACCGCGCAGCCGGTGTCGTTGTGGCAGTGGATGCCGACCCGGACCCCGGTCGTCTGCTTGACGTCGTCGACGACGTCGCCGACCCACCCGGGCAGCATCCCCCCGTTGGTGTCGCACAGTGCGATCACCTCGGCACCGGCGTCGTACGCCGTCCGGAGCACTTCGAGGGCGTACGCCCGGTTGGCGCGATAGCCGTCGAAGAAGTGTTCGGCGTCGAGGAAGACGGTTTGTCCCTCCTCGCGCAGGTGGGTGACGGTGTCGCGGATCATCGCGAGGTTCTCCTCGAGGGTGGTCCGCAGGGCCAGCTCGACGTGCCGATCGTGCGACTTGGCCACCAGCGTGACGACGGAGGCGCCGGAGTCCCGGAGTGCCGCCACGAGCGGATCGTCGGCGGCCTTCGAGCCGGCCCGTCGGGTGGCGCCGAAGGCCGCCAGCCGGGCGTGCTTGAGGTCCAGTTCGGTGCGCGCCCGGGCAAAGAACTCGGTGTCCTTGGGGTTGGCACCGGGCCAGCCGCCTTCGATGAACCCCACGCCCAGGGTGTCCAACTCGCGGGCGATTGCCAGCTTGTCGGCCACCGACAGGTTCAAACCCTCCTGCTGGGCGCCATCGCGCAGGGTCGTGTCGTAGACGTGGAAGTCCTCGGGGCGGTTCATCTGCGCTGGTCCTCCTGCTGAGGTGCGGGCAACAAAAAACCTCCCGGGGGACGGGAGGTCGGCGCGTCGGCGGCCCCTGACTGGGGCGACGACGCGCTAGGAAATGATGATGGTGCGGCTGTGCATGGCCCCAGTGTGCCACGACTCCCCGCTCGTGGCACAC
>JAKFXV010000330.1 GCA_021731205.1 Nocardioides sp.
CATCTTCCTCCCGACCGAACAGTTCAACCCTATCACCTGGACCGGAGCGATCGCGGCGTACGTGTCCGACAAGAAGAAGAAGAAATCAGGCAACACGCCGTGATCGCGTCGGAGAGCCGGCTGCGTCCCCAGCAGCTCAACCTCGGCCCGCTGACCGTAGGCCCGCCAGTGGTGCTTGCCCCGATGGCAGGGATCACCAACGCGGCTTTCCGCCGGTTGTGCGCCGAGCACGGCGCCGGCCTCTACGTCTGCGAGATGATCACCTCGCGGGGCCTGGTCGAGGGCGATGCCACCACGCTGTCGATGCTGGTCTTCGATGAGCTCGAGTCCATCCGGTCGGTCCAGCTCTACGGCACTGATCCGGGCTACGTCGCTCGCGCGACCGAGATCCTCTGCGCCGAGTACGGCGTGCAGCACGTCGATCTGAACTTCGGCTGCCCGGTCCCGAAGGTGACTCGCAAAGGGGGCGGTGGCGCGTTGCCGTGGAAGCGCGGCCTGCTCGGCAAGATCCTCACCGCAGCGGTGACGGCCGCGGCGCCGTACGACGTGCCGGTGACGATGAAGACCCGCAAGGGTCTCGACGACGAGCACCTGACCTATCTCGACGCCGGCCGGATCGCCCAGGAGAGTGGGTGTGCAGCGATCGCGCTGCATGGACGCACGGTGGTTCAGGCGTATTCGGGGCAGGCTGACTGGGAGTCGATCGCCAACCTCGTCGAGCATGTCGACATCCCGGTGCTCGGCAACGGCGATATCTGGGAAGCCGCCGACGCGATCGCGATGGTCGAGCGGACCGGCGCCGCGGGTGTCGTCGTGGGACGCGGGTGCCTGGGCCGCCCGTGGCTGTTCCGGGACCTCGCCGCGGCGTTCGCGGGTGAGCCGCTCAGGCCGGCTCTGCCGACGCTGGGCGAGGTGTCCTCGATGATGCGTCGGCACGCGGAGCTGCTGGTGGAGCATCTCGGCGCGGAACGCGGCTGCCGGGAATTCCGCAAGCACGTCGCGTGGTATCTCAAGGGCTTCCCTGCGGGAGGTGAGCTGCGGCGAGCGCTCGGCCTGATCGACACTCTGGCCGACCTGAACCAACTGCTGGCCCAACTCGACGATTCCGCACCCTTCCCCGTGGCCGAACTAGGAGCTCCGCGCGGGCGACAGGGCTCGCCGCGAGCCAAGGTGGTGCTCCCCGAAGGCTGGCTCGATGACGAGGATGGGAGCGACTGGCATGCCTACGAGGACACCACGGAGACCACCGGCGGATAGCCCTCGACCGGACCGCGCACGCCGGAAATCCGGGGTCTAGGCATGGCTCGGAGGTTGTGACAGCCGCTGATGTGTGTGATTGACTCCATGACTACATCGCAAGTTCGAGCGTGCGTTTCGGGCCGCATGCGCGATCGACCCCCGTCAGCAACAGCAAAGGATCAGCGCTGTGGCAGAGCATCGCCACAAGCGGGAAACCCGCCGCTTGCCCCGGGCCGGCTTCGTTGCTGCCCCCGTCGCCGTCTTGGTGACCCTCAGCGCCGTGACCCTCGGCGTGGCCACCGGCGATGCCGAGATCACCCGCGCGACTGATCCTCAGCTGGCTGCCGGCTCGTTGTCGCAGTCGACCGCCGGATCCGGATCCCTGCCCGAGCGCGCCGAGGCCGCCGTCACGCGTTCCTTCGACCGATCGCTCCTCGCCGCCGAGGGTGGGTCGACCGTCGCCGAGCAATACCAAGAGCAGCTGCTCACCGGCGTACGCCGCAAGAGCGAGAAGCGGGCGATCCGCCGCGCCGACGAGACCGTTTGGGCGAGCGTCGACCTGAATCTGTGGAGCGGAGGCGGGGAGGGCGCCGAGCAGCTTGGCGAAACCGAGGTCGGCTCGGAGATGTTGGCCACCGGCCGCACCAAGAACGATCGCACCGAGGTGGTGATCGACGGCGTGGGCTACTGGGTCACCTCGGCATATCTCGTCGCGGACGAACCCGTCCCGGGGGTCGGCGGCGCGTGTCGCAACGGCACGAGCGTCCCGGGTGGTGTGAGCCAGAACATCGTCAAGGTGCACGCAGCGGTCTGTGCGTCGTTCCCGATGCTGACCCGCTTCGGAACCCTGCGCGGTGGAGGCGGCGACCACCCGCGCGGACGGGCGGTCGACATCAGCGTCAGCGGGGCGCTCGGTTGGCGGGTTGCCAACTTCGTCCGCGCCAACGCCGGCGCGCTCGGTGTGAGCTACGTGATCTTCGCCCAGAAGATCTGGTCGGTCGAACGCGGGGGCGAGGGCTGGCGCGGGATGTCCAACCGCGGCTCCGCCACCGCCAACCACTACGACCACGTCCACGTCTCCACCTTCTAACCCGGTGCCTTGTGCTGCGCACAACAAGGTGACCCGTCACTCATGTGCCCATATCTGCGGCGTGTCGACGCGTGGTTGACGGGTCGGTGCGACCCGCTAAGGTCGCGCCCGATGGAGTTGTACGACGACAGCGACCGCGAGCGGCTGGTCCCCGAACCGCCCAAGCGGGTCCAAGCGCCAGAGCGCACGCCGTTCGAGCGTGACCGGGCCCGCGTCGTGCATGCGGCGGCCAGCCGTCGCCTCGCCGCCAAGACCCAGGTCGTCGGGCCGGACACCGACGACTTCGTACGCAACCGGCTCACGCACAGTCTCGAGGTCGCCCAGGTCGCCCGCGACCTCGCGCGAGCCCTCGGCTGCGAGCCCGACATCGCCGAGACCGCCGCGCTTGCCCACGACCTCGGCCACCCGCCGTTCGGCCACAACGGTGAGCGCGCGCTCGCCGAGCTCAGCAGCGAGTACGGCGGATTCGAGGGCAATGCGCAGACCCTCCGGCTGCTCACCAGACTCGAGGCCAAGACGTTCGACGCGCAGGGGAGGTCGGTTGGACTCAACCTCACCCGCGCCACGCTCGACGCCTGCACGAAGTACCCCTGGCCCCGCGCCGCCGCCCCCACGCCGTACGGCGTGCACTCCGACGGCGTGCCGCAGCTCTCGGTCAAGTTCGGGGTGTACGACGACGACCGGCAGGTCTTCGACTGGATGCGGCTGCCGGGCCTCGGCCAGCGCCGGTGTCTCGAGGCCCAGGTGATGGATCTAGCGGACGATGTGGCCTACTCCGTGCACGATGTCGAGGACGGCATCGTGGCCGGCAAGGTCGACCTGACCGGCGCCGCGCGCGACCGCGCAGAGCTCTGGCAGACGGTGCGTGAGTGGTACCTCCCCGGGGCCGAGGACGCCGAGCTCGACGATGTGCTCGACGGCCTGCGAGCGGTCGACGGCTGGCCGGACAGGCCGTACGACGGGACTCGTCGCGCCCTCGCCGCGCTGAAGAACCTCACCAGTGATCTGATCGGCCGCTTCTGTGGAGCCGTCCAGTCCGGCACGTTCGCGGCGGCGCCCGGCCCGCTCGTGCGGCACCGAGGCGACCTCGTGATCCCGCGACGGACCACGGTCGAGATCGGAGTTCTCAAGGGCGTCGCGGCCCACTACGTCATGCGCACCGACGACCGCGTGGCGCTGATGCAGCGCCAACGCGACCTGATCGCGGACCTGGTGGAGAGGCTCACCCAGCGCCCGGACCACCTCCAGCGCCCGTACGCCGACGACTGGGCCGCCGCGGTCGACGATCGGATGCGGCGACGGGTCGTGATCGACCAGGTGGCATCGTTGACCGACGTGAGTGCAGTGTCCTGGCATCGCCGGATGGTCCGATGAGCAGCGCCCTGCCGGTGGTCTGGCTCCCGTTCGCTCCCGAGCTGCTCGGGGATCCACCCGCCGGACTGCGCTACGACGTCGTCGTCCCCGAAGCGGGCGTCGAGCTGCCCTCAACGGCCGCTGAGGTCGAGTTCTACGTCCCTCCCTACCGATTCGCCGATGTCGACTCGGAGATCTTGACCCAGCTCCCGCGGCTCAAGGTCGTCCAGACGATGACCGCCGGCGTCGACCACATGCGCGGCCATCTGCCCGTCGGCGTCACCCTCTGCAACGGGCGCGGCATCCACGACGCCTCTACCGCGGAGCTGGCGCTGACCCTGATCCTCGCCAGTCTGCGCGGGATCCCCGACTTCGTGCGCGCCCAGGCCACCGGCACCTGGGCACCCGAGCGCAGGCCGTCGCTGGCCGACAAGGAGGTGCTGATCGTCGGCTACGGCCAGATCGGCGCCGCGATCGAGGCGAGGCTCGCCCCGTTCGAAGTCGTCGTACGCCGGGTCGCTCGCACCCCGCGCGAAGGGATCGAGGGCCTGGACCGACTGCCAGAGCTCCTGCCCGCCGCCGACGTCGTCGTGCTGATCGTTCCCGGCTCGCCCAGC
>JAKFXV010000083.1 GCA_021731205.1 Nocardioides sp.
CGGACCCACCCGGGACGAACTGCTTGACGGGCTCAACGACCAGCAGCGCGCGGCCGTCGTGCACGCCGGCGCACCCCTGCTGGTCGTCGCTGGCGCCGGCTCGGGCAAGACCCGCGTCCTCACGCGTCGCATCGCATGGCTGATCTCCGAGCGGCACGCGCACCCCGGTTCGATCCTGGCGATCACCTTCACCAACAAGGCGGCCGGGGAGATGAAGCAGCGCGTGGAGGAGTTGGTCGGACGCCGCGCCCGGGTGATGTGGGTCTCGACCTTCCACTCCGCCTGCGTCCGGATCCTGCGCAAGGAGATCGATCGGTTCGGGTTCAAGTCCAACTTCTCAATCTACGACTCAGCCGACTCCAAGCGGCTGATGACCCTGGTGTCCAAGGAACTCGACCTCGATCCCCGACAGCACCAGCCCCGAGCGATCTTGAACTGGATCTCCAACCACAAGAACGAACTGCGCGACGCCGATGAGGCTCGCAAAGACGTGCGCAACGGGACTGAGGAGTCGTACGCCGCGGCTTACGCCCTCTATCAACGTCGCCTGCGCGAAGCCCATGCCTTGGACTTCGACGACCTGATCATGATGACGGTGCACCTGCTGCAGGCCTTCCCCGAGGTCAAGGAGAGCTATCGCCGACGATTTCGTCACGTGCTCGTGGACGAATACCAAGACACCAACCACGCGCAGTACGCCTTGATCCACCAACTGTGCGCCGACAATCCTGACGAGGTCGCGGCGCTGGCGCAGCGCGGCGAGACGCCCACCGAGCGCGTCGAACCGGCCGAGCTGATGGTCGTGGGTGATGCCGACCAGTCCATCTATGCCTTCCGCGGCGCCAACATCCGCAACATCCTCGACTTCGAGCAAGACTTCCCCAACGCCGACACGATCCTGCTCGAGCAGAACTATCGCTCCACCCAAACCATCCTCAACGCCGCCAACGCCGTGATCGGCCACAACCCTGGGCGCACCCCCAAACGTCTGTGGTCCGAGGCCGGCGAGGGTCCGCGGATCGTGGGCTACGTCGCCGACGACGAACGCGACGAGGCGCGGTTCGTGTCCAACGAGATCGACCAGCTCACCGACCAGGCCGACGCCCGCCCCGGCGACGTGGCGGTCTTCTATCGCACCAATGCCCAGTCGCGGGTCTTCGAGGAGACGTTCATCCGCACCGGGATGGCGTACAAGGTCGTCGGCGGCGTCCGGTTCTATGAGCGCCGTGAGGTCCGCGACGTGCTCGCCTATCTACGGATGTTGGTCAATCCGGCCGACGAGATCTCGCTGCGCCGGGTGCTCAACACGCCCAAACGCGGCATCGGCGAGCGAGCCGAAGCCTGTGTGGCCGCGCTCGCCGAACGTGATCGCATCACGTTCTGGGAGGCCTTGCGACGATTCGACGAGGTGCCGGGTCTGGCCACCCGGTCGCGCAAAGCCATCGAGGGGTTCGTGGCCATCGTCGACGAGCTTCAGTCGATGGTGGACGCGGGGGAGCGGGCCGACGTGGTGGTCGAGTCGGTGCTGGATCGATCCGGCTACCTCGCCGAGCTCGAGGCATCCGACGACCCGCAGGACGCCTCGCGCGTGGAGAACCTCGCCGAACTCGTCGCCGTGGCTCGTGAGTTCGCCGACGAGCCGCTCGCGGGCCCCTCGGCAGACCCGACCGAGGTCGAGGCGGGCGAGGTGGTGCCGACCTTGGCCGACTTCTTGGAGCGGGTTGCCCTCGTGGCCGACGCCGATCAGGTTCCGGAGGCCCCCGATGAGAACGCATCGGGGGTCGTCACCTTGATGACGCTGCACACCGCGAAAGGTTTGGAGTTCCCCGTCGTCTTCTTGACCGGGCTCGAGGACGGGGTCTTCCCCCATTCCCGCGCCCTGGGTGATCAACCAGAGCTCGAGGAGGAGCGTCGACTGGCCTACGTCGGGGTGACGCGGGCCCGGCGCCGGCTCTACCTCTCCCGCGCGGTCGTTCGCTCCGCTTGGGGGGCGCCGATGCACAATCCCGCGTCCAGGTTCCTCGACGAGCTCCCGGTCGATCTGATCGATTGGCGCCGCACCGAGGCCGCCCAGACCCGCTGGAACCGCCCGGACCTCAGCGACTCCGTTGCCGGGAGAGCGCCGATGGGTTCACCCACCACGGCCGGTCGGCGCAACTTCTCATCCGCGGCGCTCCGGGCCGACGCCGCGGCCAAGGCCAAGCCGGCTCGTGACCTCCCGGCGTTGGAGCCGGGAGATCGGGTCACCCACGACTCGTTCGGGTTGGGCACGGTCGTGGCGTTGGAAGGGCACGGAGACAAGACCGTGGCGTCGGTGGACTTCGGATCTCAAGGAGTCAAGCGGCTGCTGCTGCGCTATGCGCCGGTGCAAAAACTCTGATCAGGCGGGGTTACGGGCGGACGTGGTTCGCCAGCAGCGCGGCGTACGGGTCGACCGGGTCGCCACCGCCGGGGCGTACTTCGAGGTGCAGGTGCGGGCCCGTGACGCGGCCGGTCGACCCGACGAAGCCGATCAGCTCACCGGAGCGGACGAAGTCGCCCGCCTCGACGTTGAACGACGACTGGTGGCAGTACCAGATCTCGGTGCCGTCATCGAGGGTCACCACCGTCTTGTTGCCGTAGGACCCGTCGTAGCCGGTGGAGGTGACCACACCGTTGGCGACCGCATAGATGGAGGTGCCCGAGGGTGCGGCGAAGTCGATGCCCGTGTGTCCGCGCGACCACAGCCCGCGTTCGCCGAAGAAGGCGGTGAGGCGGTAGCTGGTCATCGGCAGCGACCACTTGTTCTGTTCGATGAGCTTCTCTTGCTCGTCAGCCTTCTCGGTCACCTTCGCCAGCGCCGCGGTGCGCTCGACAGCGAGCTCCTCGGCCACCTCGATGGCTTCCTCGCCGGCCACCGCGGCGGCCTCGTCGCGGCTGGAGTCGCGGCTGACGGCTTCTCGCCGCTCGGCCAGCTGTGAGTTTCGGGAGGTCCCGCTCACGCCGCTGAGCGCGTTGGCGGCCACCACCTGGACCGACTGTTCATTCATGGCGCCGACCATGCCCGGGTGCGCGACCGTGACCACTCCACCGGTGGAGACCGCGAGAGCAGCGACGCCCATGAGCACCGGCGCCGACGGCAGAACTCGGAACAGCGGTCCGCGCCGGCCGGCGTGCTTGACCGCACGTCGCTTGCCGGCGCTGCCGGTCGATGGAGCAGAAGGGAGGGAGGCTGCGGGCTCGCCGAGCCGACGGGTGCCGACGTACGGCTTCTCCGAGAGATCACCGCGCGCTGCGCGGCGAGGTGCTCGGTGGTTGGCCATAAAGCAGTAGCCCTGTCCGTTCGGGGATGAGACAGCGAGCCTCGACCATAACGGAATCAACTCCGAGGCCGAAATCCGTTCGCCCGATCTTGTGGACGGTTTTGACACCGTGGTCACAATTTCGTATGGCTCGGGTGTGTTGACGGCTGCGGCGAACTTTTCGGTTTGAGCATATGGCCCGGGTCTCGCGGGTAAACTAGACCCACTTCGAGGAATCCGGGGGGATCCATGCGAACCAAGCGGGCCGGGGGGCTCGCCGTGGTCGTCGCACTCATCGTCTCGGGTCTGGTCGGCGGCAAGTCAGCCTCCGCAGCAGACCCGGCCGTGCTGAGTGTGCCGGTCGGTGAGTTGGGTGGCGTTGTCAGCGTCACCGCTAGTGCCGACCCCTTGACGCACCCCTTCGTCCAGGTCGGTTTGGTCCTCGGCAACGTGACGACGTTCCCCGCTCAGCCGATCACGGGCATCGATCCGGCACCGGTCGTGAACCCGCTCCCGGGAGGCTCGCTGACGATGACCGTGCCCACCTGGGGTGTGCACGGTCAGGCCGGCACGTTCGTGTTGATGGGTTGCCTGAGCTCGAACAAGGCCACCTGCACGACGCCGCTGGCCTGGACCACTCGGTCGATCCAGCAGAGCAACCAGGCAACGGCGAGCATCGACGTGCCGACCAGTCCGGTCTTCGTCCCTCAAGAAGCTGTTCAGGTGACCACGGCGAACACCGGTGGCGGCCGCATGATCGGCGACCTGAGCGGCGAGGGTGTCGAGGTCGTGCTGCCGAACGTCGGCACCACCGACTGGACGACGTACGCCGCCGACTACGGCCAAGACACGCTGCGTGTTCGCCGGTGCAGCACCTTGGCCGACGACCGTGCCTATTGCGAGCCGCTCGCGTCCGCCGGCGTCAACTGGGTGCGCGAACTCGTCATCGACTTTGCCGACGTGTATGGCTATGGCC
>JAKFXV010000300.1 GCA_021731205.1 Nocardioides sp.
GGCCGTGGACATCGACGACCGGAAGCTCGAGTGGGCCAAGGGCATGGGCGCGACGGCCGTAGTCAACTCCAAGAGCACCGATCCGGTCGCGGCGATCCAAGCCGCCACCGAAGGCAACGGCGCCGACGTCGTGATCGACGCGGTCGGCCGCCCCGAGACCTGGAAGCAGGCGTTCTACGCGCGCGACCTGGCGGGCACCGTCGTACTCGTCGGGGTGCCGACCCCGGACATGAAGATCCCCGAGCTCCCGCTGATCGACGTCTTCGGGCGAGGTGGTGCGCTGAAGTCCAGTTGGTACGGCGACTGCCTACCGAGCCGCGACTTCCCGATGCTGGTCGACCTCTACCAGCAGGGCCGGCTGGACCTCGACGCGTTTGTGAGCGAGGAGATCGCGCTCGATGACGTCGAGGCGTCGTTCGAGAAGATGCACCACGGCGACGTCCTGCGGTCCGTGGTGATCTTCTAATGGTGGTGATCTTCTGATGGGGGATGTCCCCGCCACCACGATCGGCCACGCCGTCACCTCGGGGACCTTCAGCCTGGATGGGCAGAGTTTCGACGTCGACAACAACCTCTGGGTGATCGGTGATGCCGAGGAGTGCCTGGTCATCGACGCACCCCACGATGTCGACGCGATCCTCGCGGTGGTGGCCGGCCGGCGGGTCAAGGCGATCGTGTGCACGCACGCCCACGACGACCACGTACGGGTCGCCCCAGCCCTCCGCGCAGCGACCGGCGCGCCGATCCTGCTGCACCCCGACGACCGGCCGCTGTGGGAGCTCACCCACCCCGGTGAGCTGTGGGACGTCGATCTCGCCGACGGCCAGGAGCTGACCGTGGGAGGCACGACCGTGCGGGTGCTGCACACGCCGGGCCACGCACCCGGGGCGGTGTGTTTGTACGTCGAGGCGCATGGCTGTGTGTTCACCGGGGACACCTTGTTCCAGGGCGGGCCTGGTGCGACGGGACGGTCGTTCAGCGACTACGACACCATCGTGGAGTCGATCCGCTTGCGGCTGTTGACGCTGCCGGGGGACACCGTCGTACACACCGGGCACGGCTCGGACACCACCATCGCCGCCGAGGCCGAGGGCTTGCGCCAGACATAGCTGCCGCCGTACGCCAGCAGCAGCGAGAGCAACGCAAACCCGGTGACGAACTCGAACATCTCATAGAGCGTCGGAGGGAGCCCCGGCTCGTTGGCTGTGGCCATGGCCATCACGCCGGTCGGCACGGTCACCGCCAGCGCGCCGAGGGTGATGTCGAGGGCGCGGAGCAGCGGCCGCCGGGCGCTGTTCCACAGCGCGCCTCCGAAGAGGAAGGCCGGGAGGAAAGCCATGCCCGGGGAGGCGAAGAGCATCAGGCCGGGCAGTCCGAAGATCGCGAGCCACCGTCGACGACGCGCCACTCTGACGGCGTAGCTGAGTCCGACTCCCACGCCCAGCCACCCCGAGAACCCGACGATCATCAGCGTGCCCGCCCAGGTGAACTCAGGGTCGTTGGAGATCATCCGCATCCAGATCCGGGCGGTGACGCCCCAGGCGAGGCCGCAGGCCAGGCCGACTGCCGCCGATCGTGCGATCGCCCGAAGCAAGGGCTTCTCGGTCATCACCACACCACCGGTAGGCAGGCCAGCCGGGCGCCGGCCGCCCCGGTGACGGGGTTGGTCGGTGCCTCGTGGATCACGACCGAGCGCGTCCCGGGAGCGGGCACGAACGGCACGGTGGTTGCTGAGTGGCCGACGCCGCCGGGGTTGACCGTGAAGTCCAGCCACACCTCGGTCTGCGGGTTGATCACGCCGGGGGCGACGTTGTAGTGACCGAGTGCGGCCGCACCGTTCCCCTCGACACACGGACCGACGTGCAGGTGCGCGCCGTAGGTGTTGCCGGCGGCCGAGCGGTCGATGCCTTGCACGATGAGCGCCACCCGGGAGCTGTCGTCGCCGGTGGCCAAGTGGACTTGAGCGCGCGCGTCGCCGAAGGGGTCCGCCACGGCCGACAGGTCCTGGACGGGGCCACGGAAGA
This sequence comes from Nocardioides sp., assembly GCA_021731205.1. Classification (GTDB taxonomy): domain Bacteria; phylum Actinomycetota; class Actinomycetes; order Propionibacteriales; family Nocardioidaceae; genus Nocardioides. The sequence goes on from JAKFXV010000300.1 coordinate 2,025, forward strand.
GGTATGCCGACACGGCTGCTGCGGCCGCCGGCGTCAGCAGCATCAGCACTCCCAAGAGCGCCAGCGCGAGCGTGCGGAGGTGCCGGCGGCGAACGCCGTTGTCCAGTGCGATGGGTGCCGTGGTGACGTCGTGAACGGTCATGACTAGCTCCAATAAGTGAGGTTCCCTGACACCTCGACAGACGTGCCTTCGGAGTCGGCGGGTGACACGATGGGCGGGCAGGAATTGGTCGTTCCTAGGTGTCACCCGAAACGTCGTCGAGTTCGTCTGTCGGGGTGATGGAGTCTGTGTCAGCCGTGGGCAGAGCGAGCGCGGTGCCCGTGTCGGCCCCGACGGTCGACGCGCTCGTCGCGGCGCTCTTTCGCCAAGAAGCCGGGCGGCTGGTGTCACTCGCGCGGTTCTTCACCGACGACCGTACGGCGGCCGAGGACCTGGTGCAGGAGGCCTTCTTGCGGCTGGCTCGATCGGGCCATCGCGTGCGCGACCAGGCCAAGGCGGCGGCGTACCTCCGCTCGATCGTGATCAACCTGGCTCGCGACCACAACCGGCGTGGGCTGGTGTCGCTGCGACACCGCCCGCCTGCCGTGCTGGACGAGCCGTCCGCGGAGACTCAGGCAGCCGAGCGGGAGTCGCGCAACGAGGTGGTTCGCGCCCTGCGTGAGCTGCCGACCCGACAACGCGAGTGTCTGGCGCTTCGCTACTACCTCGAGCTGCCCGTCGAGGAGATAGCGGACACCTTGGGGGTGTCGGCCAACTCGGTCAAGACGCACCTGAAACGTGGACTGAAGTCACTGGCGGCGGACCTGGAGGGAACGCAATGAGCGAAGCGAGAGAGCGCGTCGGTCTGTACCACGGCGCAGTGCGCGACTTGGCGCTCGAACTGCGAGCTCATCAGGCGGCGCTATGAGCACGCTCGAGGAACGCCTCCACGAGGCGCTGGTCACCGAGGGGCGCCGGACGACTCCGTCGCCCGACCTGTTCGCGCGGGTCGTGGGCAGCATCGAGGACGATCGCCGGCGCCGCCGGCACGTCCGGCAGGCAGCAGCGGCCTGGATCTCAGGATCGCTGGTGACGGCAGCACTGGTCGTGGGGTTGACTCCACGAGACGAGGAAGGATTGCGCATGTCCTGGTGGATTCTCGAGGTCGGCACCGTGGCGGTGCTGATCGGGATCGCGTTCTGGTTGGGGCCGTTCATCAAGCGCTTCGGCCGGGCGTACGCCGCGGATGTCTTCCACGACAATCCGCTGACCGGCAAGAGCTACATCGTGCTCACCGACGTCGTCTACTACCTGATCTTCACGGCGTACATCTTGATCACGATCCGCACCCAGCCCGAGGAGGACTGGCGCGACCTGGTCACCGCCGACCAGGTGAGCGAGTCGCTGGCGAAGATCGCCGGGATCTTGCTCATCATCGGCATCCTGCACGGGCTGAACATCGTGTTGATGCCTGTCCTCGGCCGGCTCTTCTCCCTCAACCGACGCCTGCCCAACCTGGTCAAGGACGACTAGGTGAAGGACGACTAGAAGGGGCGGACCAGGACGGCGGTGCCGACGCCGGCGACCCGGGTGAGGATCAGGGTGCCTTCGTTCTCACCGGCCAGGTCGAGTCGTTTGCGCAGTTGCTCGGGGGCGATGTCGACGCCGCGCTTCTTGATCGTCAGCACCCCGATGCCACGCGTGCGCAGGGCGGCCTTGAGCTGCTTCTCGCGATAGGGGAGCGTCTCGAGCACCTCGTAGCTGCTGGCGAACGGACTCCGGAACGCCTCGTCGGAAGTGACGTACGCGATGTGCGGGTCCAGCAGCCCGCCGCCGACCCCCGCAGCGACGGCGGTGACCAGTCCCGCCCGGATCACGGCGCCGTCGGGTTCGTAGATGCATCTCCCCAGGGCCCGAACCGGCCGCGGGTTCCCGGCATGGGGGTCGTCCTCCTCGGTCAGCGAAGCCAGCCCGCCCGGAGCGATCACGGTGGCACGACGCTTCGCCGTCGCGAGGTACGGCGACCACAACGCGGCCTCCTTGACCTCGCCCCGCTCGCTGACCCACTCCGCCTCCACCTCGGCGGGGATCAAGGAGTGCGGGATGCCGGGGGCCACCTTGGCCACGGCGCGACCGGTGAGCAGGGCGTCGACGTACGACCAGGGCGGCGACCAGCCCTCGGCATCGAAGACCCGGCCGCGGCCACT
>JAKFXV010000278.1 GCA_021731205.1 Nocardioides sp.
GTTCGGCGGTGGCGGCGTCCAGCGCGCCGGCGATCGAGAGTCGGCGCTCTCGGTGCACGTTGGCGGCACGGGGCTCCACTGAGGAGGCCATACGCAACTCCGATCTCGCACAAATGACCGACAGATTCATTATTACCCGGAAGATCGCGCTTCAGCACCCGCATTCGTCCGGCACTCTTCCGGCGGTCGGCATCGGATCGAACAAGCGTTCGAATCTGGGTTAGAGTGCCGTGTGCGCCCCTACGTCCCGCCCGGCTGGCCGCCGCAGATCGGACCTCCCGACGCGCCGGGCTGGGAGGCTCGGGCGACGAACTGGCTGCTCGATCTCTGTCCGCCCGAGTACCGCGCACATGCCGCACTGAGGCGGCACCCGGTCGTGCTGGCGCGCTTCGCGGTGTTGCACGTCGAAGCCACCCAGGCCGCCGTGCGCCAAGGGCTGCGGCAGTCGCGAGCCGAGCTGCGCGACGTCGCACCGCTCGAGGTCGTGGAGGCCGCAGTGCTGACCTGGCAGGCCGAGGAGGCGCGGCTGCTCGGCGTCCGCCGCGCGGTGGGCCTCGTCGAGGAGGCGATCCGCGGGCGCCGCTTCGTGGCTCGCTTATAGAATCCTCGGCATGGGCCACCTGGAGTCGATTGCGGGACCGCGCGATCTCCGGGACCTCACCGAGGCCCAACTCGTAGAGCTGGCGACCGAGATCCGCGACACCCTCGTCGCGACGTGCGCCCGCACCGGTGGTCATCTCGGACCCAACCTCGGCGTCGTCGAGCTCACGATGGCGATCCATCGCGTCTTCGACTCCCCGCGGGATCGAGTCGTGTTCGACACCGGTCATCAGGCCTATGTCCACAAGCTGTTGACCGGGCGCGCCGCGCAGTTCGCGAAGCTGCGCCAAGAGGGCGGGCTCAGCGGCTACCCCAGCCAGGCTGAGTCCGAGCACGACCTGGTGGAGAACTCCCACGCGTCGACCGCGCTGAGTTATGCCGACGGCCTGGCGAAGGCGTACGCCATCCGCGGAGAGGAACGGCACGTGGTCGCCGTGGTGGGCGACGGGGCGCTCACCGGGGGGATGGCCTGGGAGGCGCTCAACAACATCTCGATAGCGCGCACCAGTCGGCTGGTGATCGTCGTCAACGACAACGGCCGCTCCTACACCCCGACGGTCGGCGGGCTGGCGACCGCGTTGAGCGCGCTGCGCACCAACCCGCGGTACGAACAGGCACTCGATCTGGTGAAGAAGCGGGTCACCGCCCTGCCGGCCGTGGGCCCGGCGGCGTACGACGCGCTGCACGCGATCAAGAAGGGCATGAAGGATGCGCTGGCACCCCAGGGCCTCTTCGAGGACCTCGGCCTGAAGTACGTCGGACCCGTCGACGGCCACGACCTCGCAACCCTCGAACAGGTGCTGAGCCAGGCAAAGAGGTTCGGCGGACCCGTGATCGTGCATGCGATCACCCGCAAGGGCTTCGGCTACGACGCCGCGGAGCAGCACGAGGCGGACCAGTTCCATTCGCCGGGGCCCTTCGACGTCGACACGGGTGAGGAACGACCCAAGGGGCGAGTCTGGACCGACGTGTTCGCCGACGAGCTCGTGCACATCGGCGAACGCCGGCGCGATGTCGTTGCGATCACGGCGGCGATGATGCACCCGGTCGGGCTCGATGCGTTCCAACAGCGGTTCCCGGATCGGACCTTCGATGTCGGCATCGCCGAGCAACACGCCGCCACCTCGGCGGCGGGTCTGGCGATGGGTGGGCTGCACCCGGTTGTCGCGATCTATGCGACGTTCCTCAACCGGGCCTTCGACCAGGTCCTCATGGACGTCGCGTTGCATCGGTGCGGAGTCACGTTCGTCCTCGATCGTGCCGGAGTCACCGGTGACGACGGGGCCAGTCACAACGGGATGTGGGACCTGTCGAGCCTGCAGGTCGTGCCTGGGCTCAGGTTGGCAGCCCCTCGCGACGCCACCCGGTTCCGCGAGCTGCTCAACGAGGCCGTGGAGGTTTCGGATGCACCGACCGTGGTGCGCTTTCCCAAAGGCCCGCCGCCGGCCGATATTGCGACGGTGGACCAGGTGCGCGGCATGGATGTGCTGGTTCGTCGAGGCCCGCGCGAGGTGCTGGTGGTCGCGATCGGCGCCATGGCGGGAGTGGGGGTCGAGGTCGGCAATCGGCTCGCTGCCGAGGGCATCGGAGTGACCGTGATCGACCCGCGGTGGGTCAAGCCGGTCAATCCGGCCCTGATCGAACTGGCGGATCAACACCGACTGATCGTGAGCATCGAGGACAACGGACGGATCGGCGGTTGCGGCGCGGTGTTGCTCCAGACGCTCAACGACGCCGAGGTGACGACGCCGTTCCGGCTGCACGCGCTGCCCCAGGAGTTCTTGAGCCACGCCAAGCGTGCGGCGATCCTCGAGCGCGCGGGGCTGACCGCTCAGGTCATCGCCCGTGGAGTGATCGAGGAGCTCGCTACTCCTGCGGCCGGGCTGCCGACGCTCGAGGAACCGTCAGCGGACGCGGCCGCCGTGGTCCCGGCGGGTCGGCGCAGCGAGGTCCCGGGCGAGATCCACGCTCAACACGAACTGCCTGAATAGCTCCGCCGACGGCAACAGCCGCCGCTCGCGCGACCACGCCATCCCAATGTCGCGCACCGCACCCGGGTCGCGCAGCGTGAGCAGCCGGGTGCCCTCGCGCGCGGGGCGAGCCCCGGGATCGAGGCCGAGACTCGGAACGATGGCAACGCCCAGCCCGGCCGCGACGAACCCCGTCACCATCGCGATGTCGTCACCTTCAAAGGCGACGTCGGCCGTGAAACCGGCAGCAGCGCACAGGCTCTCGCTGAGCTGACGCAACTCCCAGCTCGGCCCCAGTGCGACGAATGGTTCGTGCGCCACGTCTGCGAGGTCGACCGCGCTCTGGCGCGCAAGCCGATGATCGGAGGGCACAGCAAGGTAGAGCTGCTCGATGAACAGTCGGCGCCAGTGCATCGCCGGGTTGCGAGGTCGTCGCGAGGAGATCTGTACGTCGATCTCGCCGCTGGCGATCAGCGCGGAGCCCTCCACGTCGTGGGCGTGGGCGAAGGAGAACCGAACGCCGGGATGCTGCTCGCGGAACCGGGCCACCAGGTGTGGAATCAACCAGGTGCCCAAGGAGAGCTGGAAGGCCACCGACACGTTGCCGGTCTCGGGGTCCACGAGCTGCTCGAGCGCGGCCAACCCGTCGTCCAGATCGTGGAGCAGATCATCGACGTAACGCTTGAACGTCGCACCGGCCAGCGTGGTTCGCAGCAGGCGTCCGGACTTCTCCAACAGAGGCGTCCCGACCTGGCGGTCCAGTCGAGCCAGCGCCCGGGACACACCGGGTTGGGTCGCCCCGAAGATGTCGGCGACCTCGGTCACGGTCGTGCCGTCGGCGACATGTTGAAACCAGCGCAGTGACTCGGTGTCCATATTCATGACAATAACGTATTAATCAACAGCGTGATTGACATTGGACGTATGAATCGATCTCGCTCACACTGATTGTCATGAACACCACAGGAAAGGAAACCACGATGAGTCCAGCAACTCGGTTCCTCGACGAGCTCCGCGAGCGGCACGCTGCCCGCGCTGCTCAACGACTCCTTCGGGCCGAGCTGGCGACGTACACGACGGTCGCCGAGATCACCGACCTGCTGTCCTCGCTCACCCGGCTCGGGGTCGAGGACGACGACCCGGTCCGCCGGATCCTCGAGCAGAACCTCGCCGAGCGGCACCGGGTTTCGCAGCTCGCCAGCTGAACGGGAATATCGTGGGCGTCAGGAGCGCTGAATCGGCGACCCGGACAACCCGCGAAAGGACCCGCTCGTGAGCAAGGCATCTCGGCTCGTGCACATCGTGGACGACGTGCCCGAGCTGGCCGAGTTGGCGTCGGTCGGCGGGCTGTCGATGGTGGTCTGGTTGGACGGATTCCTCGATGCCGGTCATGCGGCCGCCCTCGCCGCAGCGACCCTCGCCGACGGTGAGGGACCGGTCGTGGCCACCTTCGAAGTCGACGAGCTCTTCGACTATCGGGCGCGCCGCCCCGCGATGTCGTTCGTCCGCGATCACTACCGCGACTACGACGCCCCGCGGCTCGTGGTGCGCGTCGCCCACGACGCGGCCGGCACGCCGTACCTGCTGTTGCGCGGGCCTGAGCCGGACACCCGTTGGGAAGGCTTCGTCCAAGGGGTG
>JAKFXV010000138.1 GCA_021731205.1 Nocardioides sp.
GCACGACCCGGGTGGACCGATGCGCCCGGAGCCCCGGGCGACCCTCGGCTGTCCGGGCGAAGCGGACCCGGGTCCGCCAACGCAACCCTTCGACGTCACCGGCCACTGGTTCGACCTGAACCGGGACGTCAAGTCCCGCCAGCCGGCGAAACTGCTCCCGGACGACCTCGGCCAGCAACTCGCGTTGACGGGCCAACCGCACATGCTGGAAGTCGCACCCGCCGCAGCCACCCGGCCCCGCCACCGGACAGGGCGGGGCAACGCGGTCGGGCGACGCAGTGAGGATCTCGACCGCATCCCCGCGCCAGAACCGATCCCCGTCGGTGCCCTCGGTGATCTCCACGACCACCTGCTCTCCCGGCAGCGCGTGCCGGGTGAAGACCACGCGTGTCCCCGACGGCGACGCCTCCTCGGGCACCCGCACGATGCAGTGACCGCCGTGGGCAATCGGCCCGACCTCGAGCGTGAATCTCTCGCCGACCCTCGAACGACCTCTGGCCTCGCGCTGGCGCGGTGTGCGCCGGCTCACGATTCGTCGTCGCCGGCGACCCGACCCCGGCGGACGTCTCCTGCGTGGGTGCGCGCGTCGTCGCGACGCTCCCGCTCCCGGGCAAGCTCGGAGGAACGCAGCTGGTAGGGCACCGAGATCATCATCACGCCGGAGGCGAACAGCAGCCGGGCCTTCAGCCGCAGGGCGGTCTGGTTGTGCAACAGCTGCTCCCACCAACGGCCCACGACGTACTCCGGCACGTAGACCGCCACCACGCCGCGAGGGTTGGCCTTCCGCAGCTCCAGGGTGTAGTCGACGATCGGCTTGACCACCTCGCGGTACGGCGAGTGCAGGATCTTCAAGGGCACGTCGATATTGCGCTCGTCCCACTCGTCGAGCAGCCGCGCCGCGGCGTCGTCGTCGATCGCGACATAGACCGCCTCGAGCACGTTGGGCCGGGCCGCCTTCGCAAACGCCAGCGCCCGCAGCGTTGGCTTGTGCAGCTTGGAAGTCAGCACCATGGCGTGCACCCGGGTCGGCATCACCTTGTCGCCCTCGTCGGCGACCAGCTCCAGCTCGACCGAGGCGTAGTGCTTGCTGATGCCCTTCATGACGAGGAAGAACACGAACATCGCCAAGATCGCGATCCAGGCACCGGTCAAGAACTTGGTGATCAGCACGATGACCAGCACCACCGCGGTCATGCACAGGCCGAAGCTATTGATCGCCCGCGAGCGCATCATCCGGCGCCGCTCGATCGGATCGTTCTCCGTTCGCAGATGTCGGGTCCAGTGCCGGATCATCCCGAGCTGGCTCAAGTTGAACGAGACGAACACGCCGACGATGTAGAGCTGGATCAGCCGAGTGGTCTCCGCATCGAAGGCCACGATCAGCGCGATGGACATCAGGGCCAAGAACACGATGCCGTTGCTGTACGCCAGTCGATCACCCCGAGACCCCAACGAGCGGGGCGCCAGGCCGTCTTGGGCCAGGATCGACCCCAGGACCGGGAAACCGTTGAACGCCGTGTTGGCGGCCAGCACCAAGATCAGGCCGGTCACCGTGACCACGAAGTAGAACCCGGGCGTGAAGTTGTCGAACACCCCGTGGGCGATCTGCGCGATCACGGCTTCCTGGCTGGTCGCAGGTTGCCCGGATGCGTCGACCAGCCTCTCGAGCTCGTGTCCCTCGACGAACTTGATGTGCATCTGGTTGGCCAAGACGATGACGCTCACCATCATCGTGATCGCGATCATGCCTAGCAGCAGCAGCGTGGTCGCAGCGTTCTTGCTCTTCGGCTTCTGGAACGCGGGGACACCGTTCGAGATCGCCTCGACCCCCGTGAGCGCGGCGCAGCCGGAGGAGAACGCGCGGGCCAACAACAGCACCAGTCCGATCGTGGTCAGCGGCTGCTCCCAGCCCTCCTGCGGAATGATCGTCAGATCCGCGCTCTGTGCCTGGGGCAGCGTGCCGCGCCAGAGCTGAAACATCCCGAACGCGCACATGCCCAAGATCGCGAGCATGAACAGGTACGTCGGGACGGCGAACAGGGTTCCCGACTCGCGCACGCCGCGCAGGTTCAAGGCCATCAGGAAGAGCACCAGCAAGGTCGCGACCAGCGGTTCGTGAGTGTCAAGGAACGGCAACGCCGCGGCGGCGTACTGCGCTCCGGCGGAGATCGACACGGCGACGGTCAGCACGTAGTCGACGAGCAACGCCGATGCCACCGTGATCCCGGCATTACGACCGAGGTTGACGGTCGCCACCTCGTAGTCGCCTCCGCCGGAGGGATAGGCGTGCACGTTCTGCCGGTACGACGCGATGACGGTCAACATGACGACGGCGACCGCGAGGGCGACCTTCCAGGACCAGACGTAGGCAGAAGCACCAGCAACGCTCAACATGAGGAACACCTCATCGGGCGCGTACGCCACCGAGGAGAGCGCGTCGCTGGCGAAGACCGGAAGGGCGATCTTCTTCGGGAGCAGGGTTTCGCCGAGCTGTGAACTTCGCAACTTCCGACCGAGCAGGATCCGCTTGGAGATATCGCCGACGCCCACGAGAGGACAGCCTAGCTCTGGGATACGGTGACGCTGTGCATGTGGTGATCATGGGCTGCGGCCGCGTGGGCTCGACCCTGGCGCGCAGCCTCGAGGACCGAAACCACACCGTGTCCGTCATCGACAGCGAGCCTGACGCGTTCCGCCGGCTCGGACCCTCGTTCAACGGCGAGAAGATCACCGGCTTCGGGTTTGACCGCGACGTCTTGACCAAGGCCGGCATCGAGCGTGCCGAGGCCTTTGCCGCGGTCAGCAGCGGCGACAACTCCAACATCATCGCCGCCCGGGTCGCCCGCGAGACCTTCGGCATCCAGCAGGTCGTCGCTCGCATCTATGACCCCGGTCGGGCAGAGGTCTACCAGCGCTTGGGCATCACCACTGTCGCAACGGTGAAGTGGACGGCCGACCAGGTGCTCCGGAGGTTGCTCCCTGCCGGCGCCGAACCCGACTTCCGCGATCCGTCGGGGACGATCCGGGTCGACCAGGTGGCCGCACCCGGCCCCTGGATCGGACATCGCAGCGTGCAGTTCCAAGAGCAGTCGCGCAGCCGGATCGCCTGGATCGATCGGCTCGGCGAGGGCACCATCCCGACGCGCGACACGGTGATCCAAGAAGGCGACATGCTGCACTTGGTGATGCGCGAGGAGAACGCCGACCACGCCTACGCGACGATCGCCGCCGGTCCCGAGGAGCACTGATATGCGTGTAGCGATCGCCGGAGCCGGCGCAGTGGGTCGCTCCGTGGCCCGAGAGCTCATCGGCAACGGGCACCAGGTGCTCCTGATCGACAAGAATCCGGACTCCATCAAGCCCGACCGAGTCGCCAATGCCGACTGGCTGCTCGCCGACTCGTGCGAGCTGTCCTCCCTGGAGGAGGCCCGGGTAGACCTGTGCGACGTCGTCATCGCCGCCACAGGTGACGACAAGGCCAACCTCGTGACCTCACTGCTCGCCAAGACCGAGTTCGGTGTCCCGCGCACCGTGGCGCGGGTCAACCACCCCAACAACGAGTGGCTGTTCACCGAGGCATGGGGGGTCGACGTCAACGTCTCGACGCCGCGGATCATGTCGGCTCTGGTGGAGGAGGCCGTCACCGTCGGCGACCTGGTGCGGCTGTTCACCTTCCGCCAAGGCAACGCCAACCTCGTTGAGCTCACGCTGCCCGACGACTCGCCGTACGTCGGCAAACCCGCGGGTAAGGTCCCGTTCCCCACGGGGGCGGCGCTGGTGACGATCCTGCGAGACGGGCAGATCTACGCCCCGGACCACGATCAGCCGCTCGAGCGCGGCGACGAACTGCTCTTCGTGTGTGGGGCCGAGGTAGAGGACGAGCTCGAGATGCTACTCGCGCCCCTCGAGCACGGCGGCTGACGACTCGTCACCGGGCTGCGCACTGACGCCCTGGCCAGGGGCGACCACGGGTGTTCGATCACGCGCGAGCAGCCAGACCATGGCACCGAGCGCCGCAAGTTGCAACGGCCAGCCCAGTGCGACCTTGGACACGGCCAGGGCGGCTATCGCGGTGCTGGGTTCGAGCGTCTCCGATGACCCGGCGAGCCAGATCGGCGCCTGCACGGCGACCCGGACGACGCACGGTGCGACCAGCAGCCAGGTCAGCTTCGCGCACAGCGAGACGATCTGCCGGTCCTGTCGCCA
>JAKFXV010000136.1 GCA_021731205.1 Nocardioides sp.
CTGGTTCGCGCCGATGGAGGACGACTCGGCAGACATCCGGCGCTGGCTGCTGCCCAGATTGGATTCGGCCAGATTGGATTCGGCCAGATTGGATTCGGCCAGATTGGCGGCCAGATCGGACCCTGCTCGGGGCGCCGATGGCTGAGTCCTTCGAGTACGCCGTTATCGGGCTCGGGGCGCTGGGCTCCGCGACGGCGTACCACCTGACGAAGCGGGGGCACTCGGTGGTGGGGTTCGAGCGCTTCGGGCTGGGGCACGTCCGGGGCGCGTCCCACGACACCTCGCGGATCCTGCGGCACAGCTATCACACGTCGTCCTACGTCGGGCTGACACTGGCGGCGTACGACGACTGGGCCGCCCTCGAAGTCGACTCCGGGGAGACGCTGGTCACCGTGACAGGGGGGCTCGATCTCTTCCCGGCCGGTGGAGCCATCCCGGTGGCCGACTACGTCGACTCGCTGGGTGCTCACGACATCGCTCATGAGCTGCTGAGTGCGGCCGAGGTGCAGCAGCGCTGGCCTGCGTTCCGGCTGCCGGACGACGTCACCGGTCTGTATCAGGAGCGGGCGGCGATCGTCCCCGCTGGACGCGGCACGGCGGTGCTGCACTCGCGCGCTCTTGCGCACGGTGCCGACCTGCGCGCCGACTCGCCCGTGACCGGGCTGCGGGACCTCGGCTCTTCCGGTGTCGAGGTCGCGGTGGGGGACACGACGTACCGCTGTCGCAAGGTGGTCGTGTGTGCCGATGCCTGGACCAATCCGGTGCTCAAGGGTCTGGGCGTGCAGCTGCCGCTGGACGTGACTCTGGAGCAGGTGACGTACTTCCAGCCCGCCGAGATCCGGCAGTTCGAGCCGGGCCACTTCCCGCTGTGGATCTGGATGGACGAGCCCTGCTACTACGGGTTTCCGACCTACGGCGAGCCGACCATCAAGGCCGCTCAGGACTGTGGGGGTCCGATCGTCGACCCCGATGACCGCGGATTCGCGCCGGATGAGGCGATGCTCGATCGACTGGCTGCTCACCTGGCGTGGATGCTGCCCCAGTCGGGGGCCGCCGTGCGGTCGGTGCGGTGCCAGTACACGCTGCCGCCGGATCGTGACTTCTTGCTCGACATGGTGCCTGGCTGTCCGTCCGTCGTCGTCGGGCTCGGGGCCGGTCACGGCTTCAAGTTCGCGCCGACGATCGGACGATTGCTCGCCGACCTGGCCGAGACCGGCCAAACGGGTGTCGACCTCACGCCGTACCGCTTCGATCGCCCGGGCCTCACCGACCCCGCCTTCGAGCCCAACTGGATGGTGTGACGCTCCGGTGGTTGCCCTTCGAGACAGCGCTGCGCGCTTCCTCAGGGACCGGAGCGAGCCGGAGCCGGTGGTTGAGGAGCGAGAGCCGGTGGTTGAGGAGCGAGAGCCGGTGGTTGAGGAGCGAACGAAGTGAGCGTCTCGAAACCCCGTTAAGCCAAGGATCGCGATCGTTACCGTTTCTTGATCTCGGAACCGGTGGATAGCGCCGATTTCGAGGCTCCAATGTCGGTGGCCGGTGCTTGGCTCTTCTCATGACGATCACGGCGATGCCCGACACCGCGGCTGCGGTGCTCGGCGCTGCGCGAGAGCGTCGCCGGATCGCAGATCGGGCGGAGGCCGAGCTGTTGGAATTCGCTGTGCAGTGGGCCGTGCTGCACCCTGCGGAGTCGATCGAGACCGGCGCTGCGACGTATCGCACTCGCTCCGGCGATGAGACGGATGTAGTTCTGGCGGGGGCTGGGGCGCCACTGGTCGCCGAGTTCGCGGTGATGGAGTTCGCGGCCGCGATGGGCATGACCACCGATGGCGGGAAGCACCTGTTGGGCGAGGCTCTGGAGTTGCGCTACCGGCTGCCCCGGGTGTGGGAACGGGTTCGGACCGGGCGGCTCGTGGGTTGGCGTGGGCGCCGAATCGCGAGCAGGACGATGGTCCTGTCGCCGGGGGCTGCCGCCTTCGTCGACTCCCACGTGGCGCCGGTGGCGCACAAGATCCGGCCCTACGAGAACGATCGGTTGGTGGACGAGGCGTTCGCCCAGTTGATGCCTCAGGCCGTCATCCAGGACATGCGCGACTCGTGGGAGACGCGCCGGGTCACGCTGCACGGCGACCAGGTGATGCTGATGGGCACCATGGCGGTCTCGATGGAGCTCGACCTCGCCGACGCGATGGACTTCGATGCCGCGGTGAGTGAGGGTGCCGCTCGATTGGCCGAGCTGGGCTCCACCGCCCCGCTGGACGCGCGCCGGGCCATGGCGGTGGGGGAGATGGCGAGGCATCAGCTGGCCCTCGACCTGACGTCTGGCGAGCTCTCACCCACCCCGCTGGGATCAACCACTAGGTCTCGCGCCCGGCGCAACCTGGTGCTCCACGTCCACCTGTCGGATGCCGCGCTCGCTTCGAGTCCCGCAGAGTCTTCGGCGCCTGCCCCACTGCCACTCGGCCGGCTTGAGAACGGCGACCATGTGGTCACCGCCGAGCAGGTGCGGGCCTGGTGCGGCGTCCCCGGGACCCATGTCGTCGTCAAGCCCGTGATCGACTTACACGACCGGATCCGGGTCAACCAATACGAGATCCCCGTCCGGATCGCCGAGCACGTCGTACTCCGAGATGGCACTTGTGTGTTCCCCTGGTGCACCCGGCCGGCGCGAGGGTGCGATCTGGACCATGTGGTCCCTCACGGAACCCGCGGTGGTCCGACCGCGACTGACAACCTCGCTCCATTGTGTCGACGACACCATCGCCTGAAGACGCACGGCGGCTGGACGTACTCCGTGATCGAGCCAGGCAGCTATCTGTGGTCGACCCCGCGCGGACACCACTTCCTGCGCGACCCCATCGGCACTACTGACGTCTCGGCTGACGTCGCTTCCGTCCGATCTCGCGGCGCTCCACCCGACTCGTAGGACCTTCGTTCACGCACCCATCAGCGCCAGATCCCGTCGGATGTAGCGCAGGTGCGCCCACTCCTCTTCCAAGATCACGCGGATGCAGTCACCGACGCTGGGGCGCCAGTCATCGCCGCCCCATGGGTTCTGGCGTTCCTCCGCCAGCAGGTCGGGCGTGGCCGCCGCCAGGAAGTCGGTGACCATCCGCTGTCGTTCGGCCCGAACCTCCAGGATCTCGTCCCAGGACGGCGGGTCCGCGCGGAAGATCGACATGTCGAAACCCATCTGGGCGGCACCGGTGAAGATCTGGCCGATCTCATGGAGCGGCTGAGGCATCCGCAAGATTCCACCGCCCAGCCAGGCGTCGGTGGCCAAGATCAGATGCCGCAACGTCTCTGATAGGGACCACTCGTCCTCAACGTGGGCGTCGCGCAGGCCCGCTGGTGTGTCGGCCACCGTCGTCGCCCACGCGGCCTGTACGGCGATCCATCCCTCGCGCAGACCCTCGGGGGTCTGAGCCTTCTGAAGCTCGCGACCAGGGAATTGCCGGTTGAGCTCCGCGTCCACGAGCGGAACCACGTCGACCCCGTTGACCATGAGGGTGCCGAAGAACAGGTCATGGCTGTCGATGTCCAGTCCCTCTACATCGACGCTGCGCATCGTCACCCCGCTGACGTCGGAGAACCGCACCGTGGCGCCCTTGAAGCTGGTCTTGACGAAGGTCGCGCCTTCGAACTCCTTCGTGCCTGAGTAGGTCGTCATGTCCCCATCATCGCCCGATCGTGGGGCAATGGAATTGCGGATGGCGCCATGATGTCGGCATGAAGCTGGTCGCCGCCCTGCTGGTCGTAGTGCTGATGGGCTGCTCGTCCACCCCACCGCCGGTGCCGGACGAGCCTGGACGGACGTGGCTGGGGATGGTGCCGGGCGACGCGATCGCCTTCGACGGACCGGGCGGGGAGCTGATCTTGATCTACGTCGACGAGACGTACACGATCGGCCGCACCAACGCCTCTGCGCTGACCTGGGCACTGGGCGACGAGTACACGACAGACTTCTTCGTTGAAGAGGACGACGGCACCCTGTGGTGGTACGGCCGGCGGGGCTCGTGGCGGGCCGGTCGGCGGGGCGAGGAGCCGCGAAGGGTCGCGATCGTCGACAGCCAGGCACGCTTTGGTGACCGGGTCATCACCCTGTCCGACGAGACTGGCCCGACGCAGCTGGAGACACCCGCCGGCGTCTACACGCGCTAGCCACGATCGGGCGACCCCTACCCTGCCCTCCCATACCGAAGCACCAC
>JAKFXV010000200.1 GCA_021731205.1 Nocardioides sp.
ACAGCTCACGACTCGAGTCCTTCGACGATCTCGCGCACCTCGCGAGCAACGTCGACCGCACTGCGTCCGTCGGTGTCGACGCCCACCTGTGCCACTGCCTCGTAGATCGGGTTGCGCTGGTCGATCAAGGCTTTGAGCTGCGAGCGGACATTGCCCAACAGCAGCGGGCGAGACGTGCCGAGGCCGACCCGCTTGACTGCAGCTGCGAGCCCGACCCGCAAGAAGACGACGCGGTGACCGGCGAGCAACTTCCTCGTCGCGGGGTCGAGCACCGCACCGCCACCCAGCGACAGCACACCAGCGTGAGTGGCGAGAGCGTCGGCGACCGCCTTCGCCTCGCAGGTGCGGAAGTACGCCTCCCCGGACTCGACGAAGATGTCGGAGACGCTGCGACCTTCCGCACGTTCGATGTCGGCGTCGGTGTCGCGGACCTCGACCCCCCATCCGGACGCGAGGATCCGGGCGACTGTCGACTTGCCCGCACCCATCGCGCCGACCAGTACGACTCGTGGGCTCATCGCACCCTCAACGCCTGCAGGTAGGACTCGGCATTGCGTCGGGTCTCCGCCACGGAGTCGCCGCCGAACTTCTCCAACACCGCGTCAGCCACGACGAGCGCGACCATGGCCTCGGCGACGATTCCGGCGGCGGGCACCGCGCAGACATCCGAACGTTGGTGGTGCGCAACGGTGGCTTCGCCCGTGGCGACATCGACGGTGCGCAGCGCGCGCGGGACCGTGGCGATGGGCTTCATGGCCGCCCGCACCCGCAGCAGCTCTCCCGTCGACATCCCGCCCTCGGTGCCGCCCGCGCGACCGCTCGTGCGGCGCAGGCCTTCGTCGGTCGCCACGATCTCGTCATGGGCCAGCGACCCCGGCGTGGCCGCGAGCGCGAAGCCGTCACCGACCTCGACGCCCTTGATCGCCTGGATGCCCATCAGCGCGGCTGCCAATCGCGAGTCGAGCCGCCGATCCCAATGCACGTGCGATCCCAGACCGGGCGGCAGTCCGTGCACCACGACCTCGACGACGCCGCCCAAGGTGTCCCCGTCCTTATGGGCCTGGTCGATCGCCGCCACCATCGCGGCACTCGTGTCGGGGTCCAGGCAGCGCACCGGGTCGTTGTCGAGTGCGGCGAGGTCGTCAGGGCCAGGCACCACTCCTGATGGCGCCCGCACACCGCCCAACTCCACGACATGGGAGACGACCTGCGCCCCGATCGCCTGGTGCAGGAAGTTGCTCGCCACTCGGCCCAGCGCCACCCGGGCGGCAGTCTCCCGGGCCGAGGCGCGCTCGAGGATGGGCCGGGCCTCGTCGAAGGCGTACTTCTGCATGCCGACCAGATCTGCGTGACCGGGTCGAGGTCGGGTCAGCGCCGCGTTGCGCGCGAGCGCCTCGAGTTCGTCGAGAGGCACCGGGTCGGGAGACATCACCTTGTCCCACTTGGGCCACTCGGTGTTGCCGATCCCGATGGCCACCGGGCCGCCTTGGGTCGCGCCATGACGGATCCCACCGATCAGGGTCACGTCGTCGGCCTCGAACTTCATCCGCGCGCCGCGCCCATAACCCAGGCGCCGCCGAGCCAGCGAGTCCTGGATATCGGCGGTCGTCACCTGGACGTGCGCCGGCAGCCCCTCGAGGATCGCGACCAAGGAAGGGCCATGGGATTCGCCCGCGGTGAGCCAACGCAACATGCGCTCAGTCTTTCACGGCCGGACCCGTGAGACGGCGCTGATCAGGCGTACCCGAGATAGCGCGCCACGATCGGACCGAACAGGATCCCGACCAGCGCCCCGACCAGCATGAACGGCCCGAACGGCACCGCCATGCGCAACAACCCACGGTCGCGACGTACGACGGCGTACCCCAGTCCGGGGACGCCCAACAGCAAGAAGCCGGCGTAGAGCCCGATCACGAACTCGGGCCAGCCCAGGTAGCCCAGCGCGAACCCGACGACCGCCGCGAGGCGCACGTCGCCGAACCCCATCCCCGCCGCGTTGATCCGCCAAATGACCCAGAACAGCGCTCGGGCGCAGATCATCCCCAGCACACCGCGAGTCAGATCGACCGTGTCCCCGGTCGCGAGCGAGAGGCCCGCCCCGGCCAACAGGACGTACGCCGTCGCGGGCAGCACGACGATCTTGGGCAACAGCCGGGTGCGCCAGTCGATGACGGTCAACGCGACACACACCGGCACCAGCGGCGCGAACAGCAGCCAGGCCTGCGAACCCACCGCGGCGGCGATCAGCCCGCTCGCGAACCCGCAACCGATCGCGCTCTGCCACGCCAGGCCGGGTCGCGCGGCCACCTCGGCATAGGGCTCCTTGAGGCTGCCTTCGCCGGTGAGGGCCGAATCGGGTTCGGGAACCAGGCGGATCAGCAGCGGAACCCACCAGCCTGCGAGCCACCCGACCAATGCCCCGAGGGCGGCGGCGTTGGCATGCCACTCCATCGAGGGCTAGCTCTCGAGTCCGGCGGCTGCCAGTTCGGCCTCGCCGGCGCTGCGCATCCGGGCGAGTGGAGCCGGCAACCCGGTGAACAACGTGAACTGCAGCGCAGCCTGATGCACCAACAGATCCAGCCCACCGACGACCAGCGCTCCGGCTGCACCTGCTGCCGCGGCGATCGGTGTCGGCCAGGGATCGTAGATGACGTCGAAGACCACGGGCGCCCGGGCGCACGCGGCAGCGAGGCTCGGACTCTGCGCCGAGGCCGGGATCGTCGAGACCACGAGGTCTCCGCTCGGCGGCACGTCGAGTCCCACGATCTCGATCGACAGCGCACCGTCGAATCGCTCGGCGACCGCCAGCGTCTCGGCAGCGCGCCCCTCGTCGCGAACGTGAACCCGAAACCTCCGGCAGCCCGCGTCCGCGAGCGCGAGCAGCATCGAGCCCGCGGTCGCGCCGCCGCCAAGGATGCTGGCGCTGTCCGGCTCAGGGGTGCGGGCCTCGCGCAGGGCCGCGCGGGCGCCGGGGACGTCGGTGTTGTCGGCCGTCACGAACCGTCCGGACGGCCCGTCCGTCAGCACCAAGGTGTTGGCCGCCCCGGCGGCCTCCGCTATCGCCGAGACCCGATCGGCCACCGCCAGCGCCTCCCGTTTGAGTGGCATCGTCAGCGACAGTCCTCGCCAGCTGTCGTCGCAGGCCGCCACGAAAGCGGCCAGGCCACCCGCCGGCACCCGATGCGCGGCGTACGTCCAGTCCAACCCGGTAGCGGCGTACGCAGCTCGATGCAGGGCCGGTGACAACGAGTGCCCGATGGGATCACCGAGCACCCCGCACCGCCAGCCCGACCCGGCCCCTGGCTCCGACACGGACGTCAGCAGGCTTCCGAGGTCTCGCAGTAGACGTCCAGCTCGGCCTTGTAGACCAAGAACTCGTCGTAGCTCTCGGCGAACTTGGTCTCGCCCGTGCGCAGGTTCACGGTCACGTAGAAGTACCAGTCCCCTTCGGTCGGGTTGAGGGCGGCCTCGATGGCCGCGTCTCCCGGCGACTCGATCGGACCCGGCGGGAGGCCGGGATACTTCCGAGTGTTGTACGGCGAGTCGACGTCGAGCTCCTCCTGGGTCAACGCCACACCCAACTTGCGACCCAGTGCGTAGTTCACCGTCGCGTCGATCCCGATCAGCCCGTAGGTCGGGGCGCCCTCGGTCTCAAGGCGGTTGTAGATCACCCGCGCCACCTTGCCGAGGTCCTCTGGCAGCCGAGCTTCGGCCTGCACCAGGCTGGCCACGATCATCACCTCGGCCGGCGAGTAGCCCAGCGCGCGAGCGCGCTTCTTCAGATCGGCCTCCTCGGCGGCCTGCTCCCACCGGTCGACCATCGCCGTCAACATGGACTTCGGCGTCGCCTTAGGCCCGAAGTCGTAGGTCGCAGGGAAGAGGTAACCCTCCGCCTTCCCCTTGGCGGACGTGGGCAACCCGATCGACTCGGGGTCGGCCAGCACCTTCTCGAATGCGGCGCGTTTGAAGTCGGACTTCGACACCAGCAGCTCGATGATGTCGGTGGCCCGCAAGCCCTCGGGCACCGTGACGGTGTTCCGGATCAGGTTGGAGGGGTCGATGAGGATCTCGAGCGCGTCGGCGGCGGCCATCTGCTCACGCATTTGGTAGTACCCCACCTGGATGCCCGTGGAGTCGGGATCCTCGGCCGCGGCGTCGGTGAATGCCTGGACGGTTGCGACGATCCCCTGTTCCTTGAGGG
>JAKFXV010000303.1 GCA_021731205.1 Nocardioides sp.
AGTGCGATGCATTGAGCCGAGCCGATGACCAACGCGTCACGAATCGTCACTTCGCGCTCGCCGCGCGTCTGGGTGCCGCGGCGTTCGGCGTACACCATCACGAAGCTCCACGCGATCAGCGACGCCCCCACCCACCACAGTGAGCGCAACGGACCGCTGATGATGTCTTTGCCGGCGAATCCGACGAGGCCGATCGGCAGCGAGCCGAGGATCACGCACCAGCCGAGTCGGTATTCGGTGGCGCGGCGCGCCTCGACCGAGACCAGACCACGAAACCAGCCGACGGCCATGTCGGTGATGTCGCCGAAGAAGTAGAACAGCACCGCGGCGATGGCGCCGACCTGGATCACCGCGGTGTACGCCGTGATCGCGGGGTCGTCGACGGGCAACCCCAGCAACTTCTCGGCGATCGTCAGATGTCCGGTGCTGGACACGGGGAGGAACTCGGTGAGCCCCTCGACGATGCCCAAGATGACGGCATCGAGGTAGCTCATGCCCAGCTCGTTCATTGGAGACAGCCTACGCAAGAACGGATCGGCTCCAGCGTTCTCCCCACCGGCGGCGTGCCGGGGCGGGAGGCGCCTGCGCGGCTGCACTAGCGTGGTCGGCATGCAGCGGCGCAAGGTAGGCAACACCGGTCTGGTGGTGTCGCGACTGGGTCTCGGCACGATGACGTGGGGCGGCGGCACGGACGAGCACGAAGCGCGCGAGCAGCTCGCCGACTTCGTCGAGGCGGGTGGGACGTTCGTCGACACCGCGGCGTCGTACACCGACGGGGCATCGGAGGAGTTGCTCGGTGCGTTGATCGGAGACGTCGTCTCGCGCGACGAGATAGTGGTCGCCACGAAGGCCGGCGTGCTGCGTCGCTCCGGAGTGCGGGAGGTGGACACGTCCCGCCGGCACCTGATCAGCACCCTGGATCGCTCGTTGCGTCGCCTCGGCATCGACTGCGTGGACCTGTGGCAAGTGCATGTCTGGGACGACGACACTCCTCTTGAAGAGACGCTTGCGGCGCTCGACCACGCGGTGGCCTCCGGACGCGCCGCATACGTCGGGATCTCGAACTACACCGGCTGGCAGACCGCCCAGGCTGCCACCTGGCAACGCGCCGTCCCGTCCAGGGCGCCCGTTGCCTCGACCCAGGTCGAGTACTCCCTGCTCAACCGATCGGCCGAGGCAGAGGTGCTGCCCGCGGCCGAGGCTCTCGGGTTGGGGGTGCTGCCGTGGTCACCGCTGGGGCGCGGAGTGCTCACCGGGAAGTACCGCACCGGCACCCCCTCCGACTCTCGCGGCGGGTCGGACGGATTCTCGAGTTTCGTGGAGCCCTACCTCGACCAGCGATCGACGCGCATCGTCGAGGCGGTGTGCCGCGCGGCTGATGGCCTCGAGTGGACGCCGCTCGAGGTCGCGCTGACGTGGGTGCGGGATCGAGCCGGAGTGAGTGCACCGATCGTCGGCGCGCGCACCGCCAAGCAGCTCAGCGCTGCGCTGGCCACCGAGTCGCTGACCCTGCCCCCCGAGATCGTGTCGGCGCTCGACGACGTGTCACATCCGGTGCCACGGTCTTAGCCGGGCCGGCGAGAGCATTCGTCGAGGAACCTGTCGAACACTCGCGCACCGAACTCGAGCGCGTCGGTCGGGACCCGCTCGTCCACGCCGTGGAACAGCGCGGTGAAGTCGAGGTCGTCGGGGAGGCGCAGCGGCGCGAAGCCGTAGGAACGCATCCCCAGGCGAGTGAAGTGCTTGGCGTCGGTGCCGCCACTCATGGTGTACGGCGCAACGAGGGCTTCGGGGTCCTCGGCGAGGAGGGATCGGGTCATCGCGTCGACCAGGTCGCCGTCGTACGGCATCTCCCAGGCTCCTTGATGGCTGACGTGGTCGATCGCGATCCGGTCGCCGCACAGTTCGGCGATCGTGGCGAAGAACTCGTCCTCGTAGCCGGGCAGGAATCTGCCGTCGACGTGTGCCGTGGCTTCGCTCGGGACGACGTTCACCTTGTATCCCGCGCTCAGCATCGTCGGGTTCGTCGTATTGCGCAGTGCGGCTCCGAGCATCCTGGTCGCGCCGCCGAACTCCGCCACCAGCGCCTCCGCGTTGTGAGGTGTGGCCTCGACCCCGGCCAGCTCCCCCACCGCCGCCAGCAAGATCCGCATCGTCGGTGTCAGACGCACCGGCCACTGATGGGCGCCGATCCTGGCGACCGCAGCGGTCAGCTCGGAGATGGCGTTGTCAGGATGGATCATCGACCCGTGACCGGCGGTGCCGTGAGCGGTCAGTCGCATCCAGGCCATGCCCTTCTCGGCCGCTTCGATGAGATAGAGCCGGCGACCGCGCACCGTCGTACTGAAGCCGCCGACCTCGCCCACCGCCTCGGTGCAGTCGGCGAACTCGTCGGGGTAGTGCTCCACGACGTAATCGGCTCCGAGATGTCCCCCGGCCTCTTCGTCGGCGGTGAAACACAGCACCAGCGGCCTGCTCGGCGTTGCTCCGACTGCGGCTCGGGCGCGGACGGCCGAGAGCACGATCGCATCGAAGTCCTTCATGTCGACCGCGCCGCGTCCCCAGACGTACCCGTCGCGCACCTCGCCGGAGAACGGGTGGACCTGCCACTGGTCCGGCTCGGCAGGTACGACGTCGAGGTGGCCGTGCACCAACAGCGGCGGCTCGTCGCCGGCACCCCAACGCGCCACCACGGTCGACCGTCCCGGCTCGGACTCGTAGATCGTCGCGGCGATGCCCACCTCGTCGAGTAGCCCGGCGACGTACTCCGCCGCCTTGCGCTCTCCTGGCCCCTCACCGGTGCCGTAGTTGGTGGTGTCGAAGCGGATCAACTCGCTGCACAGATCCACCACCTCGCGGGCCGGGTCGTAGCTGGCTTCCATGCCTCCATCTTGGCACCGTCCGCGCCCACGGCAACCGCCCGCTGGCCCCGATTCGGCGGGCCCCGGTGATGCGGGGACGACGCCTCGCCTTTGCTAGAGTCTCCCCGCACTCGTCCGGGTGGCGGAATTGGCAGACGCGCTAGCTTGAGGTGCTAGTGCCCGTATTAGGGCGTGGGGGTTCAAGTCCCCCCTCGGACACTCACTGACGACATCACTGGTCGTCCTCGACCAGACCAGTTGGCTCGACCGTGTGGATCCCGCCGACGGTGTCCATCAGACCGGGATGTTCACGTACGTCGTCTCGAGGTACTCGTCGATCCCCCCGAAGCCGCCCTCGCGCCCGTATCCGCTCTGCTTCACCCCACCGAACGGCGCAGCGGCGTTCGACATCAACCCGGTATTGAACCCCACCATTCCGAAGCGCAGTCGCTCGGCCATCCGGACCGTCCGCGCGGTGTTGTTGGTGTAGACGTACGACGCCAAGCCGTACTCCGTGTCGTTGGCCCGCGCCAGCACCTCGTCCTCGGTCGCGAAAGTGGTGATCACGGCCACCGGGCCGAAGATCTCGGAGTTGGCGATCCGGCTGGTCTGGGGCACCTCGACGAGAACGGTCGGCTGGAAGAAGTAGCCGGGCCCGTCGACCGGACCCCCGCCAGTGATGACTCGTGCTCCGTCGGCCACTGCCTCGTCGACCAGGGCGCCGACGTTCGTCACCGCGGCAGCGTTGATCAGCGGGCCAACCAGCACGCCCTCGTCCTGGCCACGCCCCATGCGCATGGCTCCCATCCGGTCGCCGAGCTTCTGCGCGAACTCTTCGGCCATCGACTCGTGAACGAAGAACCGGTTGGCCGCCACGCAGGCCTCTCCCATGTTCCGCATCTTGGCCACCATCGCCCCGTCCACGGCGGCGTCGACGTCAGCATCCTCGAAGACGATGAACGGCGCGTTCCCACCCAGCTCCATGCTGAGCCGCTGAAGTTGATTCGCCGATTGCCGCACGAGGAGCTTCCCCACCCTGGTGGACCCGGTGAAACTCACCTTGCGAAGGCGCGGATCGTTCATCAGAGTCTCGGAGACCCCGGCCGCATCGAGGGAGGTGACCACGTTCAGAACTCCCGGCGGCAGTCCTGCTTCGGCGAGCATCTGAGTCACGGCAAGCGTCGTCAGAGGCGTAGCCTCGGCGGGCTTCACGACCATGGTGCACCCCGCCGCGACCGCCGGACCGATCTTGCGTGCCGCCATCGCGATCGGGAAGTTCCAGGGCGTGATCAGGAGGCATGGACCCACCGGCGTACGCATGGTGAGGA
>JAKFXV010000199.1 GCA_021731205.1 Nocardioides sp.
CTCCTCAACCACCGGGCGACGCTCACTTCGTTCGCTCCGGTTCCTGAGGAGGCGCGTCAGCGCCGTCTCGAAGGGCAACCACCGGGGCGAGGCTCACTTCGTTCGCTCCTCAGCCACCGGGGCGGAGCACTCGTACGACGTCGCCGGGGCGGACCAGGCCGGGGGTCACGACGACGGCGTTGAGGCCGCGGAGTCGACGCGGCCGCCCCTCGCGGCCGTTGGCGAAGCGCTGCGCGTCCACGCCGAATCGCTCGATGAACTGGGAACACCCGGTGTGCGGCTCCTCGGTCACCTCGATCACGGCCCCACGCGTCTCGGGATCGCCGATGACCAGCCGCGACCGCGCGGGCAGGTTGTCGTGGGAGAGGTCCAGATCGACGTACAGCTGATCCCCGGCCAAGGCCCGTCGTTCGTCGCTGTCGGCCAGCAGGCTGACCATCCGCCAGCTCATCACGTTGAGCTGCATATCGGGGTGGGCGCCACCGTCCGCGCTGCGGGAGCTGGGTCGGTGTTGCCAGTTGTCGCCGACCAGTCCGACCGCGACGTCGAGGGCACCTTCGGCCAGGATCTCGCGCTCGCCGGCAGCCGGTCGACACACCACCAACTCCAGGGTCCCGACGTCGCGCGGGGCGGAGTCGAGAGTCGGCAGCGCGGCCATCAGCTCCTCGGTGCTCGCGAAGCGCAGTGAGTCGACCATCGGGCTACGGTAGCGCCCGGACGATGTCCTCGACGCGGTCCTTCGCGTCACCGAAAAGCATCCGCGAGTTGTCCTTGAAGAACAGCGGATTCTGTACGCCGGCGTACCCCGTCGCCATCGACCGCTTGAACACCACCACGTCGCGCGCTCGCCAGACCTCGAGCACCGGCATGCCCGCGATCGGGCTGCCGGGCTCGTCGAGGGCGGCCGGGTTGACGGTGTCGTTGGCGCCGATCACCAGCACGACGTCGGTCTCGTCGAAGTCGTCGTTGATCTCGTCCATCTCGAGCACGATGTCGTACGGCACCCGGGCCTCGGCCAGAAGCACGTTCATGTGACCGGGCAACCGACCCGCGACGGGATGGATCCCGAACCGGACGTTGACACCTTTCGCGCGCAGCTTGGCGGTGAGCTCGGCAACGGGGTACTGCGCCTGCGCGACCGCCATCCCGTAGCCCGGCGTGATCACCACGGAC
Source organism: Nocardioides sp. (assembly GCA_021731205.1). Lineage (GTDB taxonomy): Bacteria > Actinomycetota > Actinomycetes > Propionibacteriales > Nocardioidaceae > Nocardioides. The sequence continues at coordinate 1,174 of JAKFXV010000199.1, forward strand.
CGGGCGTCGGCGAGCAGTTCGGCGGTCTCCGCGGCCCCGATCTCGCGATGCTCGCCATAGTCGCGCACCTCGCCTGTCACCGCTCCGTCCGAGCCGAAGCCACCGGCGATCACCGAGATGAACGACCGGTTCATCGCCTTGCACATGATGTAGCTCAAGATCGCACCGGAGGAGCCGACCAACGAGCCGGTGATGATCAGCAGGTCGTTGCTGAGCATGAACCCCGCGGCAGCCGCCGCCCACCCGGAGTAGCTGTTGAGCATCGACACCACGACCGGCATGTCGCCACCGCCGATGGCCGCGACCAGGTGGAACCCGAGGACGAGTGCCAGCGTGGTCATCAACACCAGCGGGATCAGAGCGCGCTCGACGCCACCGGCCAGCTCGCCGTGGTCGGTGACGAACCAGCCCATCAGCGCCGCCGACGCCACGAGGATGGCGAGGTTCGGCAGGTGCCGGCCGGGCAGCATCATCGGCGCGGACTTCATCTTCGCGCTCAGCTTGAGGAAGGCCACGATCGAGCCGGTGAACGTCACCGCGCCGATGAAGACCCCGATGAACACCTCGACGGAGTGGATCCGCTCCAGCGCCCCGCTCAGCTCGCCCGGGTCGAGAAACGAGTTGAAGCCCACGAGGACGGCGGCGATCCCGACGAAGCTGTGCAAGATCGCGACCAGCTCGGGCATGCCGGTCATCTCGACGGTCTTGGCGCGGCGCAGCCCGATCACCGCCCCGATGGTCATCGCCACCGCGATCAGGCCGATCGTGACCGGCAGCGAGCGCCAGTCGTCTCCGGGATCGGGCAGGCTCGCCTGTCGCGCGGCCAGCAGGATCGTCGCCACCAACGCCAACGCCATCCCGAGCATGCCGGCGACGTTCCCGCTCTTCGCGCTGGTGTGCTTGGACAGTCCCGCCAGGGCGGCGATGAACAAGATCGCGGCGATGATGTAGCACGCCTGCACGAAGCCGGGCAGGCGGTCGGAAGCCAAGAGATCGGACATCGCCGCTCAGTCCTTCCGGAACATCTCGAGCATGCGGAGCGTCACCCGGAAGCCGCCGAAGATGTTGATGCTGGCCACCAGCACGGCGACGAAGGCCAGCCCGGAGATCACCGGATTCTGGCTGCCGACCTGCAGCAGGCCGCCGACCAGGATGATCCCGGAGATCGCGTTGGTCTCGCTCATCAGCGGCGTGTGCAGCGCGTGTGCGACGTTGGAGATGACGTAGTAGCCGACGAAGACCGCCAGGGCGAAGACCGTGAAGTGCCCCAGGAACTCCCGCGGGGAGTACGCCGCCAGCAGCGCGAACAGCACAGCCGCGACCCCGGCGGCGTACACCCTGCGACGGGGGTCAGGCGGCGGCTTCGGCGTCACGGGCACTGCGGCCGGAGCGGCGGCGGGAGCCGCAGAGACCTGCACCGGCGGTGGCGGCCACAGGCTCTCGCCGTCGCGGGCGACCGTCATCCCCCGCTGCACGACGTCGTCGAGGTCGAGGGTCAGCCGCCCGTCCTTCTCGGGGGTCAGCAGCTTGAAGAGGTTGACGATGTTGGTGCCGAAGAGCTGGGAGGTCTGCGCCGCCAACCGGCCGGCGAGATCGGTGTAGCCGAGGATCGACACCAGGTTGTCGGTCACGACCTTCTCGCCGGGCTCGGTGAGGTCGCAGTTGCCGCCGTTGGGTGCGGCCATGTCGACGATCACGGAGCCGTTGGCCATCGCCGCGACGGTCTCGGCGCGGATCAGCTTGGGGGCGGGCCGGCCGGGGATCAGGGCGGTGGTGATCACGATGTCGGCGGCGCGGGCCTCGGCGTCGTACATCTCGGCGGTGAGCCGCTCCTGCTCGGCGGTCATCTCCTTGGCGTAGCCGTCGGCGCTGACCTCCTGTTCCATGTCGACCCGCACGAACTCCGCACCCATCGACTCGACCTGCTCGGCCACCTCGGGGCGTACGTCGAAGGCGCGCACGATCGCGCCCATGCTTCCGGCGGCGCCGATCGCGGCCAGCCCGGCGACGCCGGCGCCGACCACGAAGACCCGGGCCGGGGGCACCTTGCCTGCGGCCGTGACCTGGCCGGTGAACTGGCGTCCGAAGACGTGGGCGGCCTCGATCACGGCGCGATACCCGGCGACGTTCGCCATCGAGGAGAGCACGTCGAGGGCCTGCGCCCGGGAGATCCGGGGGACCGCGTCCATGGCCAGGGCGGTGACGCCCGCAGCCACGAGCTTGTCGACGAGCTCGGGACTCCGCATCGGCGCCATCAGCGAGATGATCGTGGCTCCGCGGCGGAGCCGGGCGAGCTCCTCGTCGGTCGGAGCGTTGACCTTGACCACGATGTCGGCCGCCCACACGGCCGCGCTGTCGGCAACCTCGATCCCGGCGTCGGCGTACGCGCTATCGGCTTGGTCGGCGTGGGTGCCGGCGCCCGACTCGACCACGACGTCGTACCCCAGTGCGGACAGCTGACCCGCGGTCTTCGCCGTCGCGGCGACCAGGGTCTCGCCGGGCCGCGACTCGCGAGGGATGCCGATGCGCATCGCGGGGCCTCCTATCGGCGGCAGATTGGTTGCGGACTCGGGACAGTGGGTGGGTGGAGCCGGGTCACGGTATCGCGAGGACTCCCGCCCGTGTCGAGGGTGAAATTCCTCAGCCCCCGGCGACGCCGTACAACCGGTCGCCGGCGTCGCCCAGTCCGGGCACGATGTAGCCCAGGTCGTTGAGCCGTTCGTCCATCGCCGCGGTGACGATCGTGACGGGCACCTCGATGCCGGCTAGTCCGGCCTCGAGGTTGGCACAACCCTCGGGGGCCGTCAGCAGGCAGATCGCCGTGATGTCGTCGGCCCCGCGGTCGATCAGGAAGCGGATGGCGGCGGCCAGCGTGCCGCCGGTGGCGAGCATCGGGTCGAGGACGTAGCACTGCCGTCCGGACAGGTCGTCGGGAAGGCGTTCGGCGTACGTCGACGCCTCGAGGGTCTCCTCGTTGCGCACCATGCCCAAGAAGCCGACCTCCG
>JAKFXV010000305.1 GCA_021731205.1 Nocardioides sp.
AAACCCCGGCCGAACACGAAGCCGTCACCGCCCTTGAAGCGCACCACTCGCTTGCCCTCGCGCACCCGGTCGACCAGAAGCTGGTTGATCTGCTCCTGTTTCGCCGAGCGACCCCGAGGCAGCTTCGCAACGTCGATCAGCTCCACGTGCGGGGGAAGCTCGTCGAGCAGCTCCCTGGGCGCCAGGCGATCAGCGACCACGACGTCTGCGGAGGCCAGCACATGCCGGGCCGCGACCGTCGCCAGCTCAGGATGTCCCGGTCCACCGCCAACCAGCACGACCCCCGGCGTACGCTCATGGGCCGCGCTCGCGTCGATCGCGCCGTCGCGCAACCCGGCCATGATCTGGTCGCGCAGCGCCGCCGACTTGCGCGGCTCTCGGTTGCTGAGCACCGCGACCGTCACCCCCGCGTGGCGCCCCACCGCAGGTGTCCACGCCGTAGCCGAGCGGGCGTCGTCGGCGCGCACGCAGAACACCCGCCTGGCCTCGGCCGCGGCGGCCACGTGGGCGTTGACGGCCGGGTTGTTCGTCGCCGCGATGGCGTACCAGGTGTCGTCGAGGTCGCTGTCTTCGAAGCTGCGCCGGTGCCAGGTGAACTCTCCGGCCATCCCTTCGAGCGCCGGTGTCGCTTCGGGCGAGACCACCACCACGTCGGCGCCGACCGCGATCAGGACAGGAACGCGGCGTTGGGCGACCTGCCCCGCACCGACGACGACGACACGCCGACCGGCCAACCGCAGACCCGAGGGGTACGGCGCGAAGCCGTCGGCGTCGTTCACCCTCACATTCTCGCCCAGCCCCCCGGCGCTCCGCGTTGCCTGCCACACCGCGGATACTCTGCGGGCATGAGCCTCCAACGCCCGATCGCACCCGATCCCTACACGCTGCTGCCATCCGTGCCCGGTTTCGGCCTCTCCAGTTCCGACGTCATCGACGGTGAGCCGCTGAAGGACGAGCAGGTGTACGCCTTGGGCAACCGCTCTCCGCAACTTTCGTGGAGCGGCGCGCCCGCGGGCACGGCGTCGTACACCGTGACCTGCTTCGATCCGGACGCCCCCACGGCCAGCGGCTGGTGGCACTGGGTGCTTGTCGACATCCCCGCCGACGTCACCAATCTTGACGCCGGGGCCGGTTCGGGGGCGCTGCCACCTGGAGCGTTCCACTGTCGCAACGACGGGGGTGGCAAGGAGTTCATGGGTGCCGCTCCCCCACCGGGTGACCACCCGCACCGCTACTACTTCGTCGTGCATGCCGTATCCGAGGAGAGACTTGGTGTCGACTCCGATGCGACACCGGCGATGGTCGGTTTCCACCTGGCGTTCAAGACGCTGGGGCGCGCGATCATCCATGGCACCTACCAGCACTGAGGGTGTCTGCGATGGACGACCCCGCCAGCGAAGCGCCGCGCACCGACGTCCTCGGGACGCCGTACACCGTGGAGACGATCTCGTTGCCCCACGACGATGAGGGCGAGGTCGTCGCCTCGCTGGTGCGTCGCGAGCCCGAGAACCGATCGACCGCCGCCGTGCTGCACGTGCACGGGTTTGCCGACTACTTCTTCCAGACGGAGTACGCCGACTGGTGGGCCCAACGCGATCACTCGTTCTACGCCATCGACCTGCGCAAGCACGGCCGATCGCTGCGTGCTCACCAGACACCTTGCTACGTCGACGCGCTGGCCGACTACTTCCCCGAGCTCGATCGGGCGTGGCAGCGGATCACCGAGCGCGACGCGCATCGGCGCGTGATCTTGTCGGGTCACTCCACCGGCGCCCTCACCCTCCTGCTGTGGCTCCAGTCCCGACAACCCCTGGAGCTGGCCGGCGTCGTGTTGAACGCGCCGTGGCTAGACATGCACGGCTCCACCTGGAATCGCACGGTCGGCACGACCCTGGTGAAGCAGGTCGGCGCGCGACAGCCCAAGCGAGAGATCGCGCGAACGGTGAGCGGACTCTACGTTCGCAGCCTGCACGAGGACTACGACGGCGAATGGCGGTTCAACCTCGACTGGAAGCCGCTGGCCTCATTTCCGATCTATGCCGGCTGGCTCGGCGCCGTACGACGTGGGCATGCGCAGGTTCACCGCGGCCTGGACCTGCCCCAGCCGACCTTGGTGCTCACGTCACTCCGCTCCGCCCAGCCCAGCGAGATGAGCCCCGAGGTGCACCGCCGCGACATCGTTCTCGATGTCAACCTGATCCGGCGTTGGGCCCCGGCGATCGGGCAGCATGTCACCTCGGTCGCACTCCATGACGCACGACATGACGTGTTCTTGTCGTTGCCCGACATTCGGGCGCACGCGTACGAAACGCTCGATCGCTGGTGGACTGCCTACCTCGCGCCCAAGTAGTCAGCCGCGGAGGAAGACGACCAGCGCGACCGTGCCGACGATCACGATGGCACCGCGCAGGGCGGCGTCGGGCAGCTTGCGGCCGTAGGCCGCGCCGATCTGCGCGCCGATCACGGAGCTGACGGCGATCACGGCGACCACCTGCCAGTTGACCTCGGCGACCACGATGAAGATCGCCCCCGAGATCGCGTTCACGACCGCCGCGAGCACGTTCTTCACACCGTTGAGGCGCTGGAGCGTCTCGGGCACCCCGAGGCCCATCACGGCCATCAAGAGCACGCCCTGTGCGGCGCCGAAGTAGCCGCCGTACACGCCACACAGCAGCACGCCCGGCCACACCCACCACGCGCCGTACGCCGGCAGGCCGCCGGTCCGTTCATGTCTGGCGGCGATTCTCGCGCTGATCGGACCCTGGAACACGACCAGCACGATGCCCAACCCGATCAGCGCCGGCACGATCGCCGAGAACGCCCGCTCGGGGAGCGCCAACAACAAGACAGCACCCAGGACCCCGCCCACCAGCGAGGCGGAGACGAGGCGCAGGATCCGGTCGCGCTGTCCGCCGAGCTCGCGGCGATAGGCCACCGCGGCCGAGACCGAACCGGGCACGAGGCCGACCGTGTTGGACACGTTGGCCACCACCGGAGGCACGCCCAAGGCGACCAGGGTCGAGAACGTGAACAGGGTCCCCGACCCCACGACGGCATTGATCAGACCGGCGCCCAGGCCCGCCGCGAAGAGCGCGGCGATCTCGACCGGGCTCACGAGCTAGGGGAACCGCCCTGTTCGTCGCCGGTGCCCTGTGCTGGGTCCGGACGGGCGGCTGCCTGCTCCGCCTCCGCGATGGCCGCCCGCACGGCCGCGTCGCTGGCGGTGAGCTCGGGGTTCGCCGCAGACCCGCGCACCTCGGCCGGATCAGTGGGACCCATGTCCACACGGATCCTGGGTCCTGGAACGTCCTTGGGTATGCCGGAGAGCTCCGTCATGGTCGATCCGAGCCCTTCCAGTGCGCGCCCGATCTCGCTGGGGATGATCCACACCTTGTTGGCGTCGCCTTCGGCGATCTTGGGCATCATCTGGAGGTACTGGTAGGCCAGCAGCGACTGATCGGGCTGCCCGTCGTGGATCGCCTGGAACACCGTCTGGATCGCCTGACCCTCACCTTGCGCGCGCAGGATCTGGGACTCCCGCTCGGCTTGCGCCCGCAGGATCTGGGACTCCCGCTCGCCTTCGGCCGTGAGGATCGCGGCCTGCTTGTTGCCTTCGGCCGTAAGGATCGCCGACTGGCGCTGGCCCTCGGCCGTCAAGATCACCGCCCGCTTGTCGCGGTCGGCTCGCATCTGCTTCTCCATCGAGTCCTTGATCGAGGGCGGCGGGTCGATGCCCTTGATCTCCACTCGGTTGACTCGGATTCCCCATTTGCCGGTCGCGTCGTCGAGTACGCCCCGCAGCCCGGTATTGATCTCCTCGCGACTGGTCAGGGTCTGCTCGAGGTCCATCCCGCCGACGATGTTTCGCAAGGTGGTCATGGTGAGCTGCTCGACCGCCTGGATGTAGTTCGCGATCTCGTACGTCGCCGCCACCGGATCGGTCACTTGGAAGTAGATCACCGTGTCGATCGACACCACCAGGTTGTCCTCGGTGATCACCGGCTGCGGCGGGAAGCTGACCACCTGCTCGCGCAGGTCGATGAGGTAGCGCACCCGATCCACGAAGGGCACCACCACATTGAGCCCCGCGGGCAGGGTCTCCTTGTACTTCCCGAACCGTTCCACCACCCCGGCGCGTGCCTGCGGGATGATCCGCACGGTCTTC